>JBGQEU010000146.1:0-4843 GCA_041496525.1 Dehalococcoidia bacterium | reverse complement strand
GGATCAGCCCCGCGTTATTGACCAGAACGTGAAGCCGGTCATACCGCTCCAGGAACGCCGAGGACGCCCGCCGGATTGAGGCGAACGAGGCCAGGTCAAGGGCCAGCAGATCGACGCTGGCGCCGTCGCTCTTGTCCCGGATGTACGCGACGGCGTCGTTGCCTTTGACAGGGTCTCTTGACGTGATCACGACCCGCGCCCCCATGCCCGCCAGGGCGGCCGCTGTCTCCCTGCCGATGCCGGAGTTGCCGCCGGTAATGAGGGCGGTCTTGCCTGCCATTTGCGTAGCCATCACGCCTCCTTGGCCCCGCGGGGCGCTTCGGCGTCGCCGCGCCGCTCTGGTTCGGGGTACTGGGCCGCATTCTACTGCATGGCGGGCATATCATGCTGACAGAATGGAGCGGAAGGACAAAGATCGCCTGCAGTCGTCGTCGAGAGTGGTCGGGGTGGGCGGATTCGAACCGCCGGCCTCCTGGCCCCAAACCAGGCGCTCTAACCTGACTGAGCTACACCCCGAAGCCCAAAACCAGCGTAAGGCGAAGCTGCGCAGCGCGTCAATCTGACGCCAGCGCCGCCCACCGCACGTCCACGACCCCATCCGTCACCCGGATCACGTTGACGGTGGATCTGGCTCACGCCGACCCCCGCCACGACTCCAGGAACGCCTTCACTTCCGGAAACTCTGCCCATCGCTGGTGGACCGGATCGAGCGCGTAAGCGGCGAACATCTCCACCAGCAGCCCTAGATCGCCGACGTTCTCCCAGTGCTCGTCAGATTCGCGAGCCCTCTCCGGCAATCGGTCTGAGGTCACCGCCTGCCGCCACCGCGACCAGAAATCGCCATGACTCTCCTGGGCCGGCGTGGCCATGTAGGCCACCGCTTTGGCCAGCAAGTAGCGGTGGTCGTGTCCCCAGTCGACGCCCTCATCGAGGAGCCGCGGCATCAGCCGCACGGCCGGCCGGCTTTCTATGCGTCCGAAGCTCATGACCTTCCGGTCGTTGTCGCGCTGCGCACTGGGCTCAATGATGAGGGGTAGGTTCTGAGCGCCCATCTCTTCGATGCGGCCGCGCAGGAGACCAAACGCCCAGGCGGGAAGCGAGCGCAGCGCGGTCTGCACCTGTGACTGGATTCGCTCCCGTTGCCGGGGGGTCAGCTCAGCCCCGAGGACGTATACGTTCAGCCGCGATTCGCTCAGCATCGCCGTCACCGCTGGCGCCCGCGCCGTCCCCTGCCTTCGGCGGCAGAGCGGCGCCCACGATCTCGCCCAGGTCCTCGACGCCAGATTCTCGCATGAACTCCTCGATGCCGCGGATCACGTCCAGCGGAGCACCGGGGTTGAGGAACGTCGCCGTCCCCACCTGAACAGCGGTGGCCCCCGCCATCAGGAACTCGATAGCGTCTTCCCCGCACATGATGCCACCGCATCCCACAATCGGGATGCTGAGGGAGCGGGCGACCAGGTAGACCATGCGCAGCGCGATGGGCTTGAGGGCCGGCCCAGAAAGGCCGCCGGAACCCCAGCCCAGGGCCGGGCGCCGCGCCTTCACATCGATGCGCATGGCGGGGAAAGTGTTGATCAGGGTAAGGGCGTCGGCGCCGGCGCCGGCGGCGGCCGCCGCCACGGATACGATGTCGCCGGTGTTGGGCGTGAGTTTGACCAGCAACGGCAGGTCCGTCTGCCTGCGCACAGCATGCGTGACTTCTGCGGCCGCCCGCGGATCGGCCCCGAACTCCAACCCGCTCTCCACGTTGGGGCAGCTGATGTTCATCTCGATGCCGCTCACCCCCGGCACGCCGTCGAGGCGGCGGGCCAGTGCGGCGTAGTCCGCCACCGTCTCGCCGGCGATGTTGGCGATGACCGGCACCCGCCACGTCGCCCACAGCGGCGCCACATCCCGAATGATGGCCTCAACCCCGATGTTCTGGAGACCGATGGAGTTGATCATCCCCGCTGCGGTCTCGACGATTCGCGGCTGCACATTGCCGCGCCGTGGCTTCAACGTGATCGCCTTGCTGACGATCGCGCCCAGCCGCTGGATGTCGAACGTCTTGGCGTACTCCAGGCCGTTCCCGAAGGTGCCCGACGCCGTCATGACGGGGTTGGCGAGGAGAAGGCCGCGCTTGTGCCCCGGGATTAGATCAACCGAGAGGTCCATTCCGTTCCTACTATACCAGCGTCCGGCGTGGACACAGAAAGGCCCCCACCGGCGGCGGGGGCCTCTTCGCGCGCTGCAAGACCCTAGACCATGAGGGAAGCGGATCCTGCACCCGACGCCGTGACTTCCTCCTCGTCGGCCACCGCGGCCGGCGCAGTGCGCTTGCCGCGCCAGGCGTTGTACCCGCTACCCGACTCGTCTTCCCACAGGTGATCGGTAGCGGAGTTGCGGAACTCCTTTTCCTCGCCGCACCGCTTGCAGCGCCCCTTGCTCATGGCGCCTTGCGGCGATTCGATGAGCCAGTGGTGCTGGCAGGTCGGCGCCTCCATCGTCTCGACGGCTACCGGGCGCTCTTGGGTTGCTGTTCCCTTACCCATCACTCCACCTCCGGAGAGTATTTGCTTGATAGATGTCGTCTGTAGTCAATACGTTACAGATGCCGGTTTGGATCATACCCGCACGGGGTATACTTGTCAAGATTTGCGCCGTATATACTGTCTAAACACTCTTTCCCTGACAAGCCTCCGTATGCAATACTTATATATAACGGCCTCAAGCTCCAAAAGTTTCCCGTATGCAGTCCACCAAAGAGCAGATACTAGCCCACCTTAAGCGCACAGGCGGCGGCACTGTCGATAGCCTGGCCACAGAATTCGGCCTCGCCAGAATGACCGTCCGTCAGCACCTGGCCGTCCTGGAGCGCGACGCACTCGTCATCTCACAACAGGAGCGCCGCCAGAAGGGCCGCCCTCGCCTGTTCTTCACCCTCAGCGAAGGCGGCCAGGAGCTTTTCCCCAAGCGCTACGAGCGTCTCGCGGATCTGGCGCTGCAGGAAGTGGCCTTCCTCGATGCGGAGGAGATACAGGGCCTCAGCCCCGAAGACAAGAAACGGCTGCTCCTCAAGAAGATGGCGGACCGGGTGTACCGCCAGCACGAGGGGCGCGTTCGGGAGAAGAGCCTGAGGGAGCGGGTGGTCATCGTCACGGACATCCTGCGCGAAGAGGGCGGTTTTGCCGAGTGGAGCGATCACGGCGGCGAGTTTGAGATCGCCGACCACAACTGCGTGTACAGACGCGTGGTTGATTCCCACCGCGACCTCTGTGACTGGCATCTCTCACTGCTGGGGCAGCTGCTGGGCCGCGACGTCCAGTGCTCCCAGTTCATGAGCCAGGGCGCCGAGTGCTGCCGGTTCGTCGTCAAGGCTACGGGGCCGGGTCAGATGTCTGGGATGAATGGAAAGGGATAGCTGTATGGCCCAGGACAAGAGCAACGAGGTGAGCAAGAGCGCCGTCTTGGCCGCGCTCAGTCAGATTCAGGACCCCGACCTGCACCGCGACATCGTCAGCCTCGGCTTCGTGCCCGAAAGCGACATCAACATCTGCGGCGACAACGTGGCCGTGAAGATCGTGCTGACGACGCCGGCCTGCCCCGTCCGCGAGCAGATGCAGGCGCAGGCGGAGCAGATCCTGCTGGCCCTGCCCGGAGTGCAGCACGCCGAAGTGAGCATGGAGGCCAGCGTCCGCTCTACCGGCGCCGGCCAGGGACCGAAGGCCATTGAGGGTGTCCGTAACATCATCGCCGTGGCCTCCAACAAGGGCGGCGTCGGCAAGTCCACGGTGGCTGTCAACCTGGCCCTGGCCCTGCGGCGGTTCGGCGCCCGGGTCGGCCTCCTTGACGCCGACCTCACCGGCCCCAACGTCCCAACGATGCTCGGCATCACGCCCGGGTTCCAGGCGGAGACCGGTCTGGCCATTGTCGAGCGCTACGGCCTCAGTGTCGCCTCCATCGGGTTCGTGCTGAAGCGCGGGCTGCCGGTGGTCTGGCGAGGGCCGATGATCGGAACGGGGGTGCGGCAGCTCATGCACGATATCCCCTGGGGCGCAGAGGGCGAGCTGGACTACCTGATCGTCGACCTGCCGCCGGGCACCAGCGATGCGTCCATGAGTGCGGCGATGGAGGCGCCCATCGCCGGCGTGGTCATCGTCACCACGCCCAACGCGGTATCGCTGGAGGACGCTGGGAAGGCGGTCTCCATGTTCGAGAAGCTGAGCGTGCCGGTGTTCGGGCTGGTCGAGAACATGAGCTACTTCATCTGCCCTCACTGCGGGGAGCGGACCGACATCTTCGGTTACGGTGGAGCGCAGGAGATGGCGGACGAGCTGGGGCTGGACTTCCTGGGCGAGATCCCGCTGCAGGCCGATGTGCGCATGGCATCAGATACGGGCATGCCGATCATGGAAAGCGACCCGGAGTCTCCGGTCGGGCAGGCGTTCTCGGCGATCGCCCAGAAGGTAGCGGCCAAGACCAGCGTGCAGCACTTCTTCGCGCAGGCCCCCGCCAGCAGCGCACGCCCCTAGCGCCCCGTCTACAACGCCTGGAACCCCCGTTTCCCGTCCAGCCGCACTATCTTGCCGAAGCCGGGCTGCGGGAAGTGACAGAAGGCCGTGAGGGAGCCGTCGTCGGCCAGCCCGTCCAGGACCTTCGCCCGGGTCTCCGCCGCCAGCTTCGGATCAGTATCGAACCCGGAGCTCCACTCCGACCGCTCGACCTGCGCCGGGTGGTGCGCCAGGTCGCCGGTGATCAGCGCCTTCTCCCCCGCGGACGATATCAGCAGGCTGACGTGGCCGGGCGTGTGGCCGGGCGTGGACAGCGTCGTCACCTCCGAGGTCAGAGCCAGCTCGCCGGC
>JBGQEU010000145.1:0-4850 GCA_041496525.1 Dehalococcoidia bacterium | reverse complement strand
GGGCTCAACCCAGGCTCAGATATCCCGATTAACGGCGGAGTCGGTAACGCCCAGATCGCCATCGGGGCAGACTGCGCCGGCGCTCCCACGCCCGGGCCTACCGCCAGCCCGGTGCCCACTCCCAGCCCGGAACCCGCCACGCCGACGCCATCGCCCACCCCTACGCCCAGCGCGACGCCTACACAGACGCCTTCCGGTTCGTCCACAGCGACACCGGCGCCCACGCCATCCCAGACGCCGCTCTGCGACTCAAGCAGCGGAGGGTGCGTGCCGGTACTTCATTGGGGCGACACGGACTGCGACCAGAACATGAGCATCGGCGACGCGCAGAAGCTGGCGCGCCATCTAATCGACCTTCCCATAAACCAGGCGCCGGACTGCCCGCGTGTCGGGGCGCCTGTCGCTGACGGCCAGGGATTCGTGATGTGGGGCGATGTGGATTGCAGCGAAGCAGTGTCCGTGGGCGACGCGCAGAAAGTAGCGCGCAACCTTGTCGGCCTCACTGTTACTCTGGCCGCAAACTGCCCGGCATTCGGCAGCGTCCTCGGCGGCCCGTAGACCGAGGACAGACGTGACTGGCGGCTGACGGCGTATTCGCCTAACCTGTCTCGTACAGGTTCACGCCAATGAGCAAGAGATGAGATACCGGGGCCGGCTGCTGCTATCCGCCTGTCTGCTGACGGCGGCGGCGACGATCTACGCGGCCTGCGGCGGCGGCGGATCCGAATCAGCCTCGTCCACAAGTTCCGTAGCCGCGACTTCCCCGAGCGCGAGCAGTTCCCCGCAGCGCTCGTCCCCCGCCGCCACCGCCACGGTCGTCGATCTCGCCTCAACGCCGCCGGAGACCGTGATCTACGCGGTGGGGGATGGCGACCTGCGATCTGACCAGCCCGGCCTGGCCACGGGCGACGTGAACGGAGACGGAATCGACGACCTCGTGGTGGGAGGCCGCTTCGCCGACGGCCCCGGCGGCCGCACGGACTCCGGCGTCGCGTACGTAATCTACGGCGGCAAGAGCCCGCCGGCGTCGGTCGATCTGGCGAACGGTCAGCAAGACATCACCATCATCGGCGCCAACCCAAACGATGACCTGGGGTACTCTGCTGCCGTGCTGGATCTCAACGGCGACGGCGTGAAGGACCTTGTCCTGGGGGCGCCTTTCGCCAGCCCGCCGGACCTGGCCTCGCGGCCGATGAGTGTGCAGGGCGGCGCCGTCTATGTCTTCTTCGGCCGCCACGATTACCCCGGCACCATCGACCTCGCCGCTACCAGTGCTGACGTGACGATAAGCGGCAACGACTCCAGCGGCTTCTTCGGCGACTCCCTGGCCGCAGCCGATGTCAACGGCGACGGCGCGCCGGACCTGCTGATCGGCTCCCCATTTGGCTCCACGCCGGGAGCGGGAGTGCGCGGCGGCGCGGCGTACGTGTTCTTTGGCCGCCGCCAGTGGCCGAGTACCCTCACCTCTGCCGACGGCGACGTCTCGCTGTACGCGGCCGACGACGGCGACGAGCTTGGGGACTTTGTGGTCGGCGGGGACATCAACGGCGACGGTGTGGGCGATTTGATCGTCACTGCGGAGGCCGCCGACGGCCCGGATAACGCGCGCACGACGGCGGCCGAGGTGCACGTCCTCTTCGGCCGTTCTGACATTGCGGGCACCTATGAGATAGGCCGGGGAGAGGACAACCTGACGGTTTACGGAGCCACGGCAAACGACACCCTGGGCTTTTCGCTCGCCGCCGGTGACCTCAACGGCGACGGCACGGACGACCTGGTAATGGGGGCACGCCTGGCGAGCGGCGCGGGCGAGCAGGTCCCCCGCGCCGGCAAGGTCTACGTGCTGTACGGCCGCAAGGACCTTCCCCGCACTGTGGACCTGCTCAAACTTCCGGACTTCGTAGCCGGGCTCTACGGCCCCTCAAACGGCGCAGTACTGGGCACCTGCGAGTTGGTCGCCGATATCGACGGCGACGGCCACAACGACTTGGTGATGGGGACCGGCTACATCGACACCCCCGGCCGCAGCAGCGCGGGCGCGGTGTACATCGATAGCCCACCCACGGGCGGCACTCTGGACACCGTGACGGGCGCGGCCCTGCGCACCACCGTCTACGGCGCGGCGGCGGATGAGCACCTGGGAGCCAACGTGGCCGCCGCGGACTTCAACGGAGACGGCCGCCTGGAACTGGTGACAGTGGCGGATGGCGCCGCCGGGCCGGACGGCACGCGCGCCGGCGCGGGGCGCGTCTACGTGGTCCCGCTGGGCCCCTGAGCCGGGGTCACGGCGCCCAGCTGGGGTAGGCGTCCTTGGCGTCCGCATCCGTCAGGCGCGTCTCTTCGCCGCCGTCCCGCGGGATAGCGTAGAGATCGAAGTTCGGCCGCCCTGACTTCAGCGAGGCGAATACGATGCGCTGTCCGTCCGGAGACCAATCCGGCTCCACGTCCAGTTCCGGGTCGTGCGTGACGTTCGTCCGCTTGCCGGTCTCCAGGTTCACCGTCCAGATGTCCATCACCCCATCAGTGATCGCGCGGTACAGGATATCCTTGCCGTCCGGCGACCACACGGGTTCCACATCGAACGCGCCGGGATCGGCCACTATGACTTTGAGGTTGGACCCGTCTGTGTTGATCGTGCAGACCTGCCCGTCCTGGAGGGCGATGCTGGCGGAGTAATATGTGATCTGGGAATCGTCCGGGGACCAGCCGCCGGGGAATGCCCCCGCGCGGCAGGGCTCGGCACCGGACACGTCATCCACGTGCAAGACCACCCTGTTGCCGGTACCGTCGGCGTTGATGACATCTACGTCCCCGCCCGCGCTGTAGGCGATCTGCCGCCCGTCGCGGGACCAGTGCGGGGCCTGGGCGCCGCTCGTCGTAAGCTGGCGCAGGCCGCTGCCATCCACGTTCAGCACGAACGCCTGCGGCACCCCCAGACGATTGGACACAAAGACCAGTTGCTTGCCGTCCGTGGAGAGGTCCGGGTCGTAGTCGTCACTGCTGTGGCTCTGGGTGAGGTTGCGCTGGCCGCTCCCGTCGTCGTTCATTATGTAGACTTCCTGGTCAACGTCTCGGAAGGTAACGAAGGCGATCTTGCCGCCCCCCGAACTGACAGCTGTGGTGGTAGCGGCGCCTGAGGCCGGAGCAGTGGAGACGCCGGCCTGCGCTGATGGCGAGCCGCCTGTGCTGGCACCGCCGCCACAGGCGGCCGTCAGGAGCAGGGCCAGCGCGCAAAGGGCGGCGTACGCGCATCTTCGCGCGCTCCGCGGCGTGCCGTTCACGGAGCGGCTGTTCATGGAGCGGCTGTTCATGGAGCGGCTGTTCATGGAGCGGCCCTTCATGGAGCGGATGATAGAGGGCGCCTGCGGGGTGTGCAACGGCGTAGCGGGGCCCACCTATAGGACTACTGCAAGAATTATGTCTTCTTAATCGGGTTTTTTGTTGCGTTAATCTGTTGACAGGCTTACATGGTTGTTGCAGAATGGCGCTGACGGTTACAAGTTGGTTACAGAAGTCACTGCCGGGGGCTTGACAATGTAGCCGTTGTCCATATCATGTCTAAGACAAGAATAGACATAAGGAGTTGACCGGGCGACTTACTTTATAGAACACTAACGCAACACTGAAGCAAGTCTGATCTAGCCAAAGGGAGGGGCAACATGAGACTATCGGGACGCCGCCCGATTTTATTGGTATCTTTACTCGCCGCCGTTGTGGCGGCGCTTACTCTTTTCATCGCGAACTCTGACTCTCCAACCACACAGGCGATGAACAACTTTGACATCTCCTACGGCATCAAGCAGTGCAACGGCCTGCCTGCTTCGGCGCCGTGGACCACGTTTGGGATAGCGGGTGTCCCCACCTGTACCGACGTGCTGACGGCCAACACAGCCATTGACCTGACCACTTCCCTCTGCGTCCCCGGCGCCGCCGGGCGCAGCGGCCCGGGCGCCGGCTGCCCGGCCTCATCGTTCGCGGAGGGCTCAAAGAACTTCAGCTCCATCTTGAACTACTACCCATCGGGCTATCAGATAGCCGGAGATGGGTTGGCGGCGCTGGATCCGGGCGAAAAGGTGGGAGGCGGAGCCAACCTGGTCTTCCTGGGCCTCCTCAACAACGGCTGCTCGGGCTCGTTCCCGGTGAGTTTCCTTTTCACCAACGTTAAGGCGCTGCCCCTCACGAGCACCGTGGCGCTGGGCGTCGAGATCACCTCAGTCACGTCGGGCACCCCCGGGAAAGTCACCACGGCGAACCCACACGGATTCAGCAACGGCGACATTGTGTTCATCCACGGCAATGTTGGCGGCACCCCTGTCATCAGGGGCTACTATAAGGTTGCCAACAAAACCGCTACCACGTTCGAACTCCACGACATAAACGACAACAACGTCGTCGTGACGACCGGCGTTGCGGGCGGCGTAGTCATGTTGATCGCCCACCCCCGCGACCAGGGCAAGAAGGACCGCTTCGGCGCGTGGGGTATAGGGGCGCCGCCGGGGCCCGCGAACGATGACCCCGCCGACACCGTTGTCGACATAGATGGGGTCCCCGACGTGGCGGACGGCGGCACGGCCAACCCCCCCATCTCCACGGCCTACCCCAGCTACCTGCTGGACCTCTTTGACCCGGACTTTATTGCCGGCGTCTCGAATGGCCCCCTAGAGCCCGTGTTGCCCGTAGCCCTCTACGGCGGGCTCAGCATCCCCACAGGCGCCAGCACGGACTGGGTGCCACTGTACTTCGCGACATTTAAGACTGCCGACCTGGCGGCCGCCTTCACTGACAGCCGCAACCCGCTGGGCAGGCTGGACACGGCGGCCGGCGGTTACGTCTCGGTCGTAGTCCTCAAT
>JBGQEU010000144.1:0-4872 GCA_041496525.1 Dehalococcoidia bacterium | reverse complement strand
TCCAGCTGGCGGGCTAGCTCCAGGTTCGTGGACCGCACCTGCTCCGCCAGCGCCGTCTTATCGTCACGCAGGTCATTCATCTGCACCTGGAGGAAGGCTGCGAACGCCAGGGAGGCGATCCCGGCCAGGCTGATGGCCCCGGCCAGCACGGGCCAGGACGGCCGGAACCGGCCGAACAGCCCGGCCCGCGGCGCCCGCCGTTCCTTCGGCTGCTCCCGCGCCGCAGTCTCGATGAGGCGGCGGCGCACGCGGTCCGGGACCTGCTGCATGGGGAGGGACAGGGCGAGAAGGGCTGCCGTCTGCTGCGACTTGCTGAGCTCCTCCCAGCAGCGCACACAGTCCGCGACATGCCCCTCGATCTCGCGCGCCTCGCCCGCATCGGCGGCGCCGATGGCGTAGGCGTCGAGCAGTTCCATTACCTGCGGGCAGTCCATCAGCTCTTTTCCCACTTCAGCTCCGGCGCCAGCGCCGTCCGCAGCTTCTGCATCCCCAGACGGATGCGTGTCTTCACGGTGCCCAGCGGCTCTGACAGCCGATCCGAAATCTCCTGCTGCGTGAGGCCGCCGAAATACGCCAGCTCTATCACCCGGCGCTGTTCTGCGGGCAGCCCGGCCAGGGCGGCCACAATCAGGCGACGCTGGTCGGCCAGTTCGGCCGTCAGGGCCGGGTCGTCTCCTTCGGGCCCGGGGAACTCCCGCTCCTGCTCCTCGGGCGACGACGTCTCGTAGCGGAAGCGGCGGTTGCGGGAGCGGATCTCGTCCACCGCGCGGTTGCGGGTGACAGATGTGAGCCAGGTAACAAACTTACCCCGGTGAGCTACGTAGCTCTCGGGCTTCCGCCAGATGCGTAGAAATATCTCCTGAACCATATCTTCTGCTAGCTGCGAGTCCCGCACCACCCTCAGGGAGGTCGAGTACACGAGGTTGCCGTAGCGGCCAAAGAGCGCGCGAAACGCCTTCAGGTCCCGATAGAAGAGACGCTGCATCAGCTCTTCGTCATCGAGCCCGCCATAGACTTCCTCGTCAGGAGATACGTCTCGCATATACGATCCAGATTCGTCGGACGGCCGTGAGTCGCCTGCACCATTCTACAGAGGAGAACCAGCCTGCACTACCTGACGTCTGCGCAGCGGCGAGACGACCGCGCGAGCGAAGGTGGAGATTAAGAACTCTTAACCGGTCTCTAATGTATCCAGAATCTTCGGGCGCTATTCTGTTCTTGGGGTTTCACCACGTCCCCCGAAAGGAGTCCCATGGCTTCGCCAAGGCCGCTCTTCGTACTGGCCCTGCTGGCAGTGACCGCCCTCGCCCTCCTCGGCGCGGCCTGCGGTGACGACAGCTCTTCCTCCTCGCCGCCGGCGTCTACCGCCACGGCGAGCGCGCAGGCGGCTGCCTTCTCCACCTCGCCGGCCACTTTCACCGCATCGAGCGGTGCCGGTGGGCCCGCGCTCTCGACGGTCGACCTCGTGCAGCGCCTGCGCCCATCCGTCGTGCACATCGCCAGCGAGGTGGCGACAGCCGATATCTTCGGCCAGGTGAACCCGCAGCAGGGCGTGGGCACAGGCTTCATCATCGACGACCAGGGGGACATCGTCACCAATAACCACGTCGTCACCCTGGACAGCGATACGCCCGCACAAAAGATCACGGTGACGCTCACGGACGGCCGCCAGTTCACCGGCAAGATCGTGGGGAGGGACCCGCCCACGGACCTGGCCGTCGTGAAGATCGACGCCGCTGCCCTCCAGTCCGCGCCGGTGGGGAATTCCTCCTCGCTCCAGGTAGGGCAGGACGTGGTGGCCATAGGCAACGCTCTGGACCTTCCCGGCGGACCGACCGTGACGAAGGGCGTTGTCAGCGCCCTCAACCGGGTCATCGAGGAAGGGACCGTGAGCATCCCGGACGCCATCCAGACCGACGCGGCTATCAACCCAGGCAACTCCGGCGGGCCGCTCGTGAACATGCGGGGCGAGGTTGTGGGCATAACCACGGCGATCATCACTCAGGCGGAGGCCGGCGTTCAGGCACAGGGCATCGGACTGGCGATCTCCATCGACAGCGCCAAGCCGGTGATCGATGAGCTGATCCAGAAGGGCAAAGTGGCGCGCGGCTTCCTGGGCGTACAGATCGCCCCGCTGGACGGGTTCACCGCCGCCACCTGTGGGATCACCCAAACCGACGTGAAGGGCTTGCTCCTCTCGCGAGTGCAGAGCGGCAGCCCGGCCGGCGCGGCCGGCCTGCGCCAGTGCGACGTCATCACGAAGATCGCCGACATCGACATCGCCAACACCGGCGATCTCTTCCGGGCGTTGACTCAGCACCGGGCCGGCGAAACGGTGCCGGTGGAGTATCTGCGCGGTGGCCAGAGCAAGAGCGGAGAGATAACGCTGGGTTAGGCCCCCGTACATTCGGATGGCAATACTACGTGTCAGCGACGCCCTGGAGCGGCCGATCGTGCTGGAGCGGCCGCCCCGGCGGATCATCTCTCTTGTCCCCAGCATCACAGAGGCGCTCTTCGCCTTCGGGCTCGGCGACAGGATCGTCGGCCTGACCAGGTTCTGCGTCGAGCCCAGGGAGGCCGCAGCCGGGAAGACCAAGGTGGGCGGCACCAAGAATCCTGATCTGGCGCGGATCATGGCGCTAGAGCCAGACCTGGTGGTGGCCAATGCCGAGGAGAACCGGCGCCAGGACATCGAGCGACTGGCGGCGGCCGGCATCGCAGTCTTCGTCACGTATCCCCGCACCGTGCGCCAGGCGATCGGTATGATGCGTGATCTGGCGCAACTGACCGGGGCCGAAGACGCCGCGCAACCACTGATCGGCGCGGCGGAAGCGGAGCTGGCGCGGGCGGCCGGGGCCAACCGGGCGCGCGGCGCCCTGCGCGTCTTCTGCCCCATCTGGCGGCCGTGGATGACCATCGGCCCGGACACATACATGCACGACTTCATCGCCGCGTGCGGCGGCGCCAACGTCTTCGCCGGCTCGGACGAGCGTTATCCCGCCACCGATCTCGATGAGGTGGCGCGGCTGGCGCCGGACGTCATCCTGCTACCGGACGAGCCGTATCGCTTTTCCGCGAGGCACGTGCCAGAGATCAAGACCTATCGAGAAATCCCGGCCGTACGGGACGACCGTATCTACCTGGTGGAGGGCAAGCACCTGTGCTGGTACGGGCCGCGCATCGCGGCCAGCCTGCGGTTTATCCAGAGCATCCTCTGGGGAGGGGCAGGGTCGCCGGCACGCTTGTGAGCGGAATCTGTTTGGAATAAGCTAATAGTAAGGGCGTTAGTGTCGCCCAAAGAGGTGAAACGGACAAAATGAACAACCTTAAGACAGTCTTCTTGCTGACCCTGCTCTCCGGGGTATTCCTGGCGCTGGGTTATGCCTTCGGCGGGCAGGCCGGACTGATCTTCGCGCTCATCTTCGCCGCTGTCATGAACATCGGCTCCTACTGGTTCTCCGACAAACTGGCCCTGGCCATGACCGGCGCCAAAGAGGTGACGCCCGACCAGGAGCCGCGCTTGCACGGCATCGTCGAGCAGGTGGCGGCGATGGCGAAGATGCCTAAGCCGCGCGTCTACGTCATCCCCAACGACTCGCCCAACGCCTTCGCCACCGGCCGCAACCAGAAGCACGCCGCGGTGGCGGCCACGACGGGCATCCTGCGCATCCTGGACGACCGGGAGCTGACCGCGGTCTTCGGGCACGAGTTAGGCCACATCCGCAATAATGACATCCTGATCAACGCCGTCGTGGCCACGGTGGCCAGCGCCATCATGTTCATCGCCATGATGGGGCGCTTCGCGCTGATCTTCGGCGGCCTCGGCGGCCGCGACGACCGCAACGGCGGCGGCATCGGGCAGATCGTCGCCATGCTGGCCATGATCATCCTGGCGCCCATCGCGGCCACGCTCATCCGGATGGCGGTCTCCCGGCAGCGGGAGTACGGCGCGGACGAGACGGGCGCGCACCTCACGCACCTGCCCATGTCGCTGGCCAGCGCCCTGCAGAAGCTCCAGGACTACTCACGGGTGCAGCCCATGCAGGTCAACCCGGCGATCTCGCACCTGTTCATCGTGAACCCGCTGGGCAAGGTCAATTTCGCGTCGCTGTTCAGCACCCACCCGCCCACGGACAAGCGCATCGAGCGGCTGAACCAGATCGCCCGCCAGACCGGCGACTTCAGCTAGGAATCACGGTAACTGTACAGGGGCCGCCCCGCGGGCGGCCCCTTCCTTTTGCCCGGGCAGGCGCCGGCGCTGTCAGAGGCGGACCTCGCCTGCTATAATTCGGCCCGCATGCGATGCTTTACCGCCGCCGCCGACGCGCCCGAAAGGAGTCCCCGCTCGTGAGGCTGATCGTCATTGTCCCCGTCGTCCTCGCCGTCCTGGCCTTCGCCGCCTGCAGCAGCACGGACAAGGGGGGCGGCAAGGTGAGCGTCACCCTGAGAGAATGGGCGATCACGACCGACGTCAGCTCCCTCCCGCACGGCGACATCGAGTTCAACATCAAGAACGAGGGGCCGGACCTCAAGCACGAGATGAAGATCATCCGCACGGACGTCGCGCCGGACAAGCTGCCGACGAAGGACGACGGGTCCGTGAACGAGGACGCCGCGGGCATCGAGGTCCTGAAGAGGGTGCAGGGGATCGAGACCGGCGATAATGACAGCCGCACGTTCACCCTGGAAGCCGGCAAGTACGTGCTGATCTGCAACCTGGTGACCGACCAGAACGGCCAGCAGACCTCACACTACGCCAAGGGTCTGCGCGCCGCCTTTACGATCACGCCGTAGGCGGGCGCCCCGGCCGCCTTCCCGCTCGCCTCCTTCGACATCCTCCGGATGCGGACCCGCCTCAGGCGGGGGCTCAGG
>JBGQEU010000143.1:0-4915 GCA_041496525.1 Dehalococcoidia bacterium | reverse complement strand
TTCCGTGAATCGGCGCTCGACCTCGCGGGGGTCGACGGCGATGAAGCCGTCGACGTACTCCCTGATGTAGAAGGGCGCGTCGTTGACGGCGGTGTCCTGGCAGAGCGCGTACGTCTTCGGCACTGGGAAGCCCGTCGGCCACAGCGCCGAGATCACGCGGAACTCGCGCGACATATCGTGGGCGGTGGCCTGGACGTGGGAGAGCGGCGGCCGGCGCAGCACCCATGACTTGCCATCGCTCTCGATGCGGTAGGTGAGGTTGGAGCGGCCGTGGCCGACGACCTGGCCTGTGAGCGAGGCGACCGGCGCGACGTGCTCCCGGAACCAGGGGAGCAGCCGGTCGAGGTCGAGGCCGGGGACGCTATCGGGCATCACCACTCCTGTGTCTGATAGTGTGGAGGCGTAGGGGCGGTTCGCGAACCGCCCTTACGCTCTGCGGGCATGCCGTGACATACGCTCTTGCCCGCACTACAATTGCACCGTCATTTAACGTTAACGGAAGGGGTTGCCAAATGCCCATCGATTTCGTCCTGCCCCCGGAGGTGGAAGAAGTCCGGCAGAAGGTGCGGGATTTCATGGAGGCGGAGGTCCGGCCCGCAGAAGAGAAGCTACAGGAAAGCCAGGCGGACCGCAACACGTACGTCAAGAAGATAGTGGAGCTGCGGCAAAAGGCGCGGGCGCAGGGGCTGTGGAACCCGCACCTGCCGCCGGAGTGGAGCGGGATGGGGCTGGGCCCGGTGGCGATGGCCTTCGTCTCAGCGGAGGCGGGCCGGACGATGATCGGACCGTTTGCCATCAACGCCCAGGCGCCGGACGAGGGGAACATGCACACGCTGCTGCACTGGGGCACGCCGGAGCAGAAGGAGAAGTACCTGCGGCCGCTGGCGGAGGGCGTGGCCCGCTCCTGCTTCTCGATGACCGAGCCGGAGGTGGCCGGCTCCGACCCGACGCTCCTGCAGACGAGCGCCGTGAAGGACGGCGACGACTGGGTGATCAACGGGCATAAGTGGTTCGCCTCCGGTGCTCATGGCGCCAAGTTCGCCATCCTCATCGCCTGCACGGACCCGGACGCCGACCCGCCGCAGGCCCGCAACACGGCGTTCCTCATCGACCTGCCCGCGGAGGGGTTCGAGATCGTGCGGGACGTGGAGACGATGGCGGGGCTGGGCAACCACCCGGAGCTCCGCCTGACCAACGTGCGCGTGCCCCATGAGAATATGCTGGGCGGCCGAGGTGAAGGCCACCGGCTGGGGCAGTACCGGCTGGGGCCGGCGCGCCTGGCCCACTGCATGCGCTGGATCGGCCAGGCGGAGGTGGCGCTGGAGATGCTGGTAGACAGGGCGCTGAAGCGCTACGCCCACGGCTCCTACCTGGCGGAGAAGCAGGCGATCCAGTGGATGATGGCTGAATCGGCGATGGAGCTGTACACGGGCAAGCTGATGGTGGTGCACGCCGCCTACAAGATCGAGAAGGGGCTGCCGTTCCGGCAGGAGGTCTCGATGGCCAAGGTGCACGTGGCGCAATCGCTCTGGCGCATCATCGACCGGGCGATCCAGGTGCACGGGGCGCTGGGGATCACGACTGACATGCCGCTGGAGCGGATGATGCGGGGGGCGCGGTTCGCGCGGCTGGCCGACGGCGCCGACGAGGTGCACATGCAGACGATCGCGCGGAACGTAATCGCCACGTACAAGGAGCATGGCAGCACCCGCCTGGCCACGGGGGACCTGCTGTAGGGGCCGGGCTGCGTGCCAGCCCGCTGCCGCTCACGCCTGCCCGGTAGCAGCAGACGGCGGCGGTTCGATCCCGTCGCCGGCGCGCAGTTCTCGCAGATCGCCGGCGGCGGTGCGGGCCAGGGCGCCGGCATCGTCGCACATCTCGACCATGAGGAAGCCCTGCTGCAGCCGCTTGCGGGCGGTGGCGACGTTGCCCGCGTGGGCGCCGGGGACGACGCCGTGGCGGCGGCAGGCGTCCAGTATGCGCTCCAAGGCCCCGGCGAAGGCGGGGTCGTCGTGGTCGGAGGCCGGCGGCAGGCCGAGGGAGACGCTGAGGTCGGCCGGGCCGATGTAGGCGGCATCGACGCCTGGCACCGCCAGGATCTCGTCCGCTGCCTCCACCGCCTCCTTCGTCTCCAGCATGACGATGCAGCAGACCTCCTGGTCGGCGTGGGCGAAGTAGTCGCGGCCGGCGTAGAGGGGCGCCCGGCTGGGCCCGTAGCTGCGGATGCCGCGCGGGGCGTAGCGGCAGGCGGCGACTGCGGCCTCTGCTTCGGCGCGGGAGTTGACCATGGGGACGATGACGCCGTAGGCGCCGGCGTCCAGCGTCTTCATGATGATCCCGGGCTCGTTCCAGGGGGCGCGCACCAGGGGAACGGCCTGGGTTGTGGAGATGGCCTGCAGCATGGGGACGGCGTCCGAGTAGTCGATGAGGCCGTGCTGCATATCGATGTTCACCCAATCGAAGCCGGCGTGGGCGAAGATCTCGGCGGAGAAGCTGGAGGGGACAGTCAGCCAGCCGCCGAGGGCAGGGCGTCCCTCCCGCCAGAGGCGCTTCAGCCGGTTCTCTCGCATGGTGGCAGCATTATATCTGGTCGGCGGGTTGGCAGGGTGCTGAAGAACAACTTCTGGTCTCGGAGCGAGTCGAGGTCATCGGTTCGCACTGAGCTTGTCGAAGTGCTTCGTCGCTGCGAAGGCTGGTTATCGCACGTCTGATGCGGTGAGCGACGGGTAGCGAAGGCCTTCGACTGGCTCAGTCCGAACGGCAGCTCCTCCCAGAGCACTCCCCGTTTTCGTCACTCTGTCCCCGGCATGCCGGGAAAAGGGCAGGAGGCCGGCGGGGGGGGTGCCGGCCTCCTGTTAGTGGGTGACTACTGCTACTGGAATGTCGAGGTTGAGGGCGAGGGCGAGCCGGAAGGGCCTTCGAAGCCGGGCCCGCCGAAGCCGCGGCCACCGAAGCGGCCGTGCCCATGGCCTTCGCCGGGCGTGTGGTGGGCGTTGATGATCTGGTCGATGTGGTCGCTCAGGCCCTGGAACATCTGGTCCGCCTTGTCCTGGGTGAGCTTGCCCTGGCCGACCAGGTCGTTCAGCTTCTGGTGGGCGCTGTCCAGGAGCGCCGCTTTGAAGTCATCTACGTTCTTGCCCTGGGCCTGGGCTATTTCGGCCAGGCTCTGGCCGTTGCGCAGGTCGTTCATCAACGTATCCTTGTCTATCCCGAGGACGCCGGCCGCGGTGTCGAGTGCAGCGCCGGCCTCGAGATGCCCGCCACCCTTGCCGTGGCGACCCATGCCGGGCAGGATGATCTTGTCGCTGTTCGCGATGCGGTCTTTGAGCTGGTTGGCGCGGTCCTGAGTGATGGTCCCGTTGGCCACGGCCTCATCGATCAGGTCGGTCTCGCTGCTCTTGACGGCGTTTGTGAGCTGGTCCTGGGTGATGCCGAGCTTTTCGGCCACCTTCTCGAATAGCTTGTCCAGCGGTGTCCCCGTAGGCGAGGCGGTGGGCGTCCCGGTCTGCGCTGCCACCCCAACGACCGCCACCGCGGCGACCGCCAGGGCGCCCACCACCGCCATGGTGAGGAGTAACCTCTTGACGGTGAATAGCCTCTTCATCTTCGAACTCCCTTCTGACATTGGTTCTACAGTCAGGTTACGTGGCGGTCCTTAAACCGTGATGAGAGTCACATTAAAGTTTCTTAATCTGGCGTGGCATTAATATTCCTTTAATGATTACAATTTAGGATGAGGCACTGAGATGTATGTCTTGATTGTCGAAGACGAACGCCGGCTGGCCCAACTCGTGCGACGCGTCCTGGAGGAAGAGGGTCACACCGTCGACACCGCCTACGACGGCGAGGAAGGCCTGGCGATGGCGATGGAGGGCTCGCACGACGTCGTCATCCTGGACATCCTCCTGCCGGAGATCGATGGCATCGAGGTTTGCCAATCACTGCGCCGGAACAAGGTGGACACGCCGGTGCTGCTCTTGACGGCGCTGGACAGCGTCGAGGACAGGGTGCGGGGGCTGGACGCCGGCGCCGACGATTATCTGCCGAAGCCGTTCGCCTTCCAGGAGCTGCTGGCGCGGGTGCGGGCCCTGGGAAGGCGCAAGGTGCAGGCCAGGGACCCGTCTGAGCTGCGGGTGGATGACCTAGCGCTGGACCTGCGGCGGCGGCGGGCCGAGCGCGGCGGCCGCATCATAGAGCTGAGCCCCAAGGAGTTCAGCCTGCTGGAGTTCCTGATGCGCAACCAGGGGCGGGTGGTGACGCGGACGCAGATTCTCGACCACCTGTGGGGCTACGACTATGCCACAGACTCCAACCTGGTGGACGTCTACGTGGCGTACCTGCGGCGGAAGGTGGACCGTGGTAACGGCCGTAAGCTGATCCGCACGGTCCGGGGCATCGGGTACGCGCTGGGGGACTGATGTTCGGCAAGGCACGCTGGCGGCTGACGCTCTGGTTTGCCGGGGCGCTGGTGGTCATTCTGGGCGTCATCGGCATTGCCATCTACCTGTCGGCGCAGCGGTCGCTATTTGGTCAGGTGAACAGCGACCTGGAGGCGCGGGCGCAGCGGGAACTGCTGCGCCCTTTGACGCAGCAGATTCTGCAGGAAGTGCGGCGTGGTGTGCCGCCGGGCCAGGTCCGCATCGGCCCGGAGTTCACGGCCGGCGGCTACTTTTATAGCCTGGTGGACGAAGGTGGCGCGATCATCGCCGGCACCCAGAACGTGGACCCGGCCGGCCTGGCGCCCGCCTCCGAGGTTCAGCAAGCCATGCGCGGCGGCCCGTCGTTCAACGATACGCAATCGTCAGAGGATGAGAACCTGAGGGTGTACCTGCTGCCGGTGACGGCAGGACAGGGCACGAGGCTGGTGCTGGAGGTGGGCCGCAGCACGGAGCCAGAGCGGCAGGCGCTGGGGCGG
>JBGQEU010000142.1:0-4919 GCA_041496525.1 Dehalococcoidia bacterium | reverse complement strand
GTGATCATCGAGGTCTTGCCGTGCACGATCTCGCCCGCACCGGCCACGACGCCGCCGAACGCGACGCCGATGGACTGCAGGCCGAGGCACACGCCGAGCACCGGCTTGCGGCCGGCGAAGTGCTTGACCAGCGGCACGCTGATCCCGGCCTCTCGCGGGGTGCACGGCCCGGGCGATATGACGATCTTCTGCGGGTCCATGACCTCGATGTCCTCGATCGTGATCTTGTCGTTGCGCGCCACCTCCACCTCGGCGCCCAGCTCGCACAGGTACTGGTAGAGGTTGTAGGTGAAGCTGTCGTAGTTATCGATTAGCAGGATCATGCAAGTACTCCACAGACTCCCGGCGCGATCTCGGGTTCGCCGGCGCGGCGTCCGGGCCGACACACGGGTCGGCCGCCGGCGGGTTCGGGCCGACACACGGGTCGGCCCCTACGGCCGTATTCCAACTTCCAACCTCCAACATCCAACTTCCGGACCTCAGTACCCCAGGCTGCCCGTGAGCGCCGTCTCCTCCATCGCCTCCGCCTGGTCGATGGCCTGGAGCATGGCGCGTGCCTTGTTCAACGTCTCCTGGTACTCGGTCTCGGGTACGCTGTCATAGACGACGCCGCCGCCGCACTGGATGTGAGCGACGCCGTCCTTCATGGCGATGGTGCGGATGGTGATGCAGGTGTCCATGTTCCCGGAGAAATCGAAGTAGCCGACGGCCCCGGCGTAGGGCCCGCGGCGGTCCGTCTCCAGATCCGAGATGATCTGCATGGCCCGGATCTTGGGCGCGCCGCTGACCGTGCCTGCCGGAAAGCAGGCGCGCAGGGCGTCGTAAGCGCTCAGCTCCGGCTTCAGCTTCCCGGTGACCCGCGATACCAGGTGCATGACGTGCGAGTAGCGCTCGACGATCATGAAGTCGCCGACCTTGACGGTGCCGGGACGGCTGACCCGGCCGATGTCGTTGCGGCCCAGGTCTACGAGCATGACGTGTTCGGCGCGCTCCTTTTCGTCCGCCTTCAGTTCCGCCTCCAGGACCTCGTCCTCGTCGCTATCGCGGCCGCGGGGCCGGGTGCCGGCGATAGGGTGGGTCTCCACGACGCCGTCCTCCACCCGCACCAGCATCTCCGGCGAGGCGCCGACGATGTACGCATCGCCCATCGCCAGGTAGTACATGTACGGCGAGGGGTTGACGGTGCGCAGGGCGCGGTAGATGGAGAACGGGTGCGCCGGGGTGCGCCGGGAGAGGCGCTGCGAGGGCACGACCTGGATGATGTCCCCGGCGACGATGAACTTCTTCGCCTGCTGGACGTTTTCGATGTAGAGCTCGCGCCCCACGTTCGATTCCACCGTGGCGTCGGCGTGGACGCCAGCGGCGACGGGATACGGCGCCGCTGGAAGCGTCTGGTTCAGGCGGCGGGCCAGCTCGTCGATCCTCCAGCAGGTCTGCCGGTACGAAGCCTCGACATCGCCGTCGAGACGGCAGTGGGCGACGACTTTGATGACGTGCTTGAGGTGGTCGAAGACGAGAAGGGCGTCGACGAACATAAAGAGCGCTTCCGGCAACCCCTGCGGGTCGTTCTTGGGGACAGGGACCGTGGGCTCGAAGTGGCAGACAGCGTCGTATGACAGGAAGCCGACGGCGCCGCCCGTAAAGCGCGGCAGGGCAGAGCGCGCTTCCCGGTCCTTGGGGTGCGAGAGCCGGTAGCGGGACAGCTCTGCCTCGATCTCACGCAGGGGGTCTCCGCCCTCCGCGGGGTCGTCATAGGGACCGCTGCGCACGATGCGATACGGCTCGGTGCCGATGAAGCTGTACCGCGCGAGCCGCTCGCCGCCCTCCACGGACTCCAGCAGGAAGGAGTGGTCGCCGCGGGCCACCTTGAGGAAGGCGGAGACCGGCGTCTCCAGGTCCGCCGGGACGTCCCGGAAGACGGGGACGAGGTTGTTGTCGCCGCGGGCGGCCAGGCGGCGGACGGTCTCCAAGTCTGGTTCGTAGTTCATCCGCTCACCTCAACCGTCTCGCCGCGGAAGTAGGTCAACCCCATGGCCTCGCGGGCCTCGGCCAGCGTCCGCCGGCACTCCTCGCGCGCCCGGGCGGAACCATGCTGAATGATCTCGTCAACGAGTGTCTTCCGCTGGGCGAACCCGGCCCGGCGCTCCCGGATGGGGTCCAGGAAGCGGTTGATGGCGGCGGCCAGCTTGCGCTTGACCTCCACGTCGCCCACTTTCCCCTGGCGGTAGCGTTCCTTAAGGTCGTCCACTTCCTCGCCATCGTCGTTGAAGGCGTCATGGTAGACGAACACCGGATTGCCCTCCACGCGACCGGGGATGTCGGCTCGGATACGGTTCGGGTCCGTGTACATGGACCGCACCTTCTCTTCGACTGTCGCGGCGTCGTCGGTGAGGAAGATGGCGTTGCCGAGCGACTTGCTCATCTTGGCCGTGCCGTCGGTGCCCGGCAGGGTCGGCACGTCGCCGACGAGCCCCTCTGGCTCCGGGAACACCGGGCCGAAGGTGTCGTTGAAGCGGCGGGCGATCTCCCGCGTCAGCTCTATGTGTGAGAGCTGGTCCTTGCCCACGGGTACCAGGTCGCCCTTCACCATGAGGATGTCGGCCGCCTGCAGGATAGGGTATGCCAGGAGGGCCATAGAGGCGGACTGCAGCTTGAGATCGCGCACCTGCTCCTTCAGGGTCGGTATGCGCTGGGCCCGCGGCACGCTCACCAGCGACATGAAGATCCAGGTCAGTTCCGTCACTTCGGGCACGAGCGACTGGAGGTAGATGGTGGTCCGCTCCGGGTCGATCCCGACGCTCAGGTAGTCGAGCACCAGGCCGTGGATGTTGTGGCCTATCTCCTCCAGGTTCGTGGTGCGCGTGGTCAAGAGGTGCAGGTCCGCCAGCAGGAGGAAAGTCTCGTATTCGTCCTGGAGGCGGACGCGGTTGGCCAGGGTGCCCACGTAATTGCCCAGGTGGAAGGAGTCGCTTGTGGGCCGGTCGCCGGTGAGGATGCGCTTGCGGGCCATTGCTAGACCTTCGGTATCGCTGCCATGGCCTCCCGCACCTTGTCCGCCGGGTAGGCGTAGTCCTCCAGCTTGCCGGCCAGGTACTGTTCGTAGGCGCCGAGGTCGAAGTGGCCGTGGCCGCTGAGGTTGAAGAGGATGACGCGCCGGTCGCCGGCCTCGCGCGCGGCGATGGCCTCGTCGATAGTGGCCTGGATGGCGTGGGCGGACTCCGGCGCCGGCAAGATGCCCTCGGTTCGGGCGAACTGCACCGCCGCGTCGAAGACCTTGGTCTGGTGGAAGGCGCGGCCTTCGATGTGGCCGTCGTGGCAGAGCTTGGAGATGATGGGCGCCATGCCGTGATAGCGCAGGCCGCCGGCGTGGATGCCCGCCGGCACGAACGTGTGCCCCAGCGTGTGCATCTGCATCAGCGGCGTTGTCCCGGCCGTGTCCCCGAAGTCGTACAGGTACTGGCCGCGGGTAATGGTCGGGCAGGCCTCCGGTTCGGCGGCGATGAAGCGGGTCTTCTTCCCGCTCACGAGCCTGTCGCGCATGAAGGGGAGCGCCAGGCCGGCGTAGTTGGAACCGCCGCCGACGCAGCCGATGACGACGTCCGGGTACTCGCCCGCCATCTCCATCTGTGCTATCGCCTCCTGGCCGATGACGGTCTGGTGCAGGAGGACGTGGTTGAGGACGGAGCCCAGCGAGTAGTTGGTGTCCGCCTTGGTGGCCGCGTCCTCGACGGCCTCCGAGATGGCGATGCCCAGCGAGCCGGGAGACTCGGGGTCCTGCTCCAGGATGGCGCGCCCGGCGTTGGTGTCTTTGCTCGGTGAGGCGACGACGCGGGCGCCCCAGGTCTCCATCATGACGCGGCGGTACGGCTTCTGGTGGTAGGAGACCTTCACCATGTAGACCTTGAGCTCAATGCCGAAGAAGGTGCAGGCCATGGCCAGGGCGCTGCCCCACTGGCCGGCGCCGGTCTCCGTGGTCAGCCGCCGGATTCCGGCCTCCCGGTTGTAGTAGGCCTGGGCGACGGCGGTGTTCGGCTTGTGCGAGCCCGCCGGCGAGACGCCTTCGTACTTGTAGTAGATGTGCGCCGGCGTCTGCAGCGCTTTCTCCAACCGGTGAGCCCGGTACAGGGGCGTGGGCCGCCAGAGCTTGTACACCTCCCGCACTTCGTCGGGGATGGGGATGTGCCGCTCCGTGGAGACCTCCTGCTGGATGAGGGCCATGGGGAACAGCGGCGCCAGCGCCTCCGGGCCGATGGGTTCGTGCGTGGCCGGGTGGATGGGGGGAGGCAGCGGCGAAGGCATATCGGCGAGGATGTTGTACCAGTTGGTCGGTATGTCCTTCTCGTCTAACAGGTACTTGTACTGGCTCATTCTGTTCCTCCTTACTGACTGGCCGCTACAAAACAAAAGACCCCGCGCCCAAGGGGCGAGGGGTCTTCTCGCGGTGCCACCCTAATTCCCCGCCACAGGCGGGGATCTCGTTCCAGGGACGCCCCGACCGCTCATCCTGCTTGCCCGCCTCTGGCGGGAGCCTGTCGAAGGATCCCCTGGGCCTGTAACGGTGCCCTTTCCGGCCTCGGCTACTGCCCCTGCCCGGCCAGACTGAAGTCTGGCCTTCGAGTGGGTTACGGGGTTCGCCGGGCGGCTCCCGGGTCCATTCACCTGCTGCGCTGGCGCCGGGCTTCCACCTTGCCCCGGCTCTCTGGGCCCCGCTCGGTGCGGGTTACTAGTCCCGTTCGTTGCCGCTGTCTATGAGATTGTGCAAGGGAGTGTAGCACGGAACGGACAAGGGCTGTCAAGGCGATCTCGATGACCGGTGGCGGAGCCGGGAGCGGACGCAGCGACGGCGATCTACCATGGCCCGCATGGCCGTCGTCGCGCCGCCGTACGGACGCATGGAAGCCGCCTGGCAGCGAATTGCC
>JBGQEU010000141.1:0-4939 GCA_041496525.1 Dehalococcoidia bacterium | reverse complement strand
GACACCCGTCCCCACGGCAGTGCCGCCCAGCGCGACTTCCGACAGCTCTTCGCGGGCGTGGCGCAGGCGGCGCAGGCCGCGCTCCACCTGGCCGGCGTAACCCAGGAACTCCTGGCCCAACCGGATGGGCGTGGCGTCCTGGAGGTGCGTGCGGCCGGTCTTGACCACCGGCCAGAACTCCTGCGACTTCGCCTGCAGCGTGGCGAGCAGGCCCTGGAGCGCCGGCGCCAGCCGCTCCTCGATCTGCACCAGCGCAGCGACGTGGATGGCCGTGGGGATGACGTCGTTGGAAGACTGACCCTTGTTCACATGGTCGTTGGGGTGAACGGGCTTCGATCCGCCCGCCTTGGGCGGACCGCCCATCAGCTCGCTGGCGCGGTTGGCGATCACCTCGTTGGCGTTCATGTTGGTCGAGGTGCCGGACCCGGTCTGGAAGATGTCGATGACGAACTGGTCATCCAGGCGCCCGTCGGCCACTTCGCGCGCCGCCTGCTGGATGGCCTCGGCGATCGGGGCGTCGAGCAGGCCCAGGTCGGCGTTCACCCGCGCCGCCGCCATCTTGATCAGGCCCAGGACGCGAATGAAGGGCCGGCTGAAGCGCAGGCCGCTAATGGGGAAGTTGAGGACGGCGCGCTGCGTTGAGGCCCCGTAATAGGCGTCTGCCGGCACCTCCATCGGGCCCATGGAGTCGCGCTCAATGCGGGTGGGACGGTTCTCGGACATGCGGGCCTCCTTCTGCTACTGGTGGCCGTGGCCATGATATAGCGGCGGCAACCCAGGGGGAACGAGACGCGGCCGGAAGAATCGGCGCGATTGTGACCGGCGTCATAGCGCCGCGCCACGAAGGCGCCCATGATGGCAGCGACAAGAGGCGCTCGCCCCTCGTCACCCCTCCCGCTCAGGCCCCGGCCCGGTTGCCGGGGCCTTGGCATTTCCGGCGCCGAGCTCTACGGAAGGTAGCCGCAGGAGTAGACGAAGCTGCTCCAGAGGCAATCGAAGTCGGCGTACGCGGCGGCGGGCGTCAAGCACCGAACGTGCTCGGGTGTGACGACGTTGCAGTCGTAATTGGGCCATCCGGACATAGTCGTGGTGCAGCTAACCGTGCTGCCGGACGCCGCGCAGGAGTAGTTGGCGGCAGACGGCGTGCTGGCGTGACAATCGGCCATCGTGCCTGGGGGCGTAGGGGACGTGCAGGTGTAGTTCGCAGAAGGGGCCTGCCCGACACACGTATCCACCGGATCATTCCAGGTGCAGCTATAGCTGGGGCCGGCGGCCTGCTGGCAACTCTCAGTTTGGAAGCCGGTGACGATGCCATTGGCCACCGCCGCCATCCAGCAGAACTTGATAAGCGGCGCTGCGGCCGGGCTCGGCGTGGGGGTAGCCGCCCCGGTGGCGACAAGGTAGCCGCAGGAGTAGACGAAGCTGCTCCAGAGGCAATCGAAATCGGCATGTCCGGCGGCGGGCGTCAAGCACCGAACGTGTTCGGATGTCACGACATTGCAGTCGTAATTGGGCGAGCCGGGCTTGGTCGTGGCGCAGCTGACGGTGGTGCCAGACGCCGCGCAGGAGTAGCTGGCATCAGACGACGTGCCGGCCTGACAATCGGCCGTCGTCTGTGGAGGCGTAGGGGACGTGCATGTGTAGTTCGCATAAGGGGCCTGCCCGACACACGTATCCACGCCTGACGGATCATTCCACGTGCAGCTATAGCTGGGTCCGGCGCTCTGCCGGCAACTCTCGGTTTGGAAGCCGGTGACGATGCCGTTGGCCCCCGGCGCCATCCAGCAGAACTCGATAAGCGGCGCCGTGCTCGGGCTGGGCGGCGGCGTAGCCGTTGCCGTCCCGGTCCCTGTGGGAGTCGCGGTCGCTGTGGGCGTCGTAGTCCCCGTAGGTATCGCGCTCCCCGTGGGCGTCGCGGTCCCCGTCACCCCCACCTGCGCCGTCGTACCAACCGCCGGGCAGGGAGGGGTCTGCGAGAGCGCATCCTGCTGAAGGACCCGGCGCAGCACAGCCTGGGAGTCGCGTGCCAATATGTTGCCGTCGCAGTCGGCGTCGGCCCATCTCTTCGTCCCCATCCCCTGCACCTGTACGTCGCTGCCCACCGGGAAGCACGGAGGCATCTGCGAGAGAGGGTCCTGCTGAAGGACGTCGCGCAAGATGGCCTGCCCGTCGCGTGTCAATATGTCGCCGTTGCAGTCAGCGTCGCCCCATTTGAAGTCCTGAGCTGGGCCCGCGGCTTCGCCGGCGATGGCAGCAAGAGGGATGAGGAGGCAGGCGGCAAGGACGACAAGCCACGGCCAGAGCCGCGAACGCATTCAGTCTGCCAGCGTCAACTCAATCTGCGCCGTGGTGCCAACCGCCGGACAGGGAGGCGTCTGGGAAAGAGGCGGCTGCTGCAGCACAGCGCGCAGCACAGCCTGGGAGTCGCGTGCCAATATGTCGCCGTCGCAATCGGCATCGGCCCACTTCTTCGTCCCCATCCCCAACACCTGCACATCGCTGCCCACCAAGAAGCACGGCGGCGTCTGCGACAGGGCGGCCTGCTGAAGGACGCTACGCAAGATAGCCTGCCCGTCGCGTGTCAATAGGCTGCCGTCGCAGTCGGCGTCGGCCCACTTGACATCCCGAGGAGCCGGCGTCGGCGACGCCGCCGCCCCGCAGTCCAGCACCAGCTCCAGATCCGTCACCGGCGGCGGGATCGTGAGGACGGCCGTGTCGACGTACGCCTGCTGCGCGTTGTCCGGTGCGGTGCAGCCGGCCTTCTCCGCCCGCACCTTGTAGAAGCCGGCCACGACGTCCCAGCCGAAGTGCCCTGCCGCGTCCGTTGTGTCCGGGTTGTGACGGTTGATAGGCGACATGATAGCGCTGCCATCGGCTACGACTGTGAACGGACCGCCGACGGTGTCCGCCCGATAGAGGGTGACTGTGGCGCCAACGATGGGCGCGCCCCCGACTGTCTTAACGACGCCGCTGGGGTCGAGCCAGATCGTGAAGTCCTCGGGGCCGTCGGGCGTGTCCTTGTGCACGTGGACGAAGCCGTGATGCGGCTGGAGCGGGGGGATGGCGCCCGTGTAGACGCCGCTACCCGGTGGCGTCTCCAGAAGAACACCACTGGCTATCACCGCCCCATCTTTGGTAATCGTCCAAGGAATCGGGCCGCCGCCCGGCGTATGCGTTTCCGACATCGTGGTGCTCTGATTCCAGGGGATGAGAGGCACAACGCCGGATAACGGCCGGGCCGGGCTTAGCGTCGTGTTCTGCGGCATCGGAAGAGCCGCTTCCAGAAGGAGATCAGGCGCGGTCAGGTTCTGCCCTTCATTCAACGTTAGGGGCACGGACTGGTTTGGCTGCAGCAGGAGCCCGGCCGGCGGGAAGCCATAGACCAGGTAAAGACCCGCTGGCAGACCTGTCGTGGAGTACTCGCCCTGGCTGTTGGTGACTGTCGTGTTGCACTTGTCGGTGCAAACGGCGACGACCGCGCCGTCCACCGGGGTCTGGGGGCCGCCGTGCCCATCTTCACCCATAATCCGGCCCGAAATCGAGCCGCCGATGGGAGGCGCCCCGTTCGCCACCTCGAAAACGTACCGGCCGCTGACCAGGGAGTTCCGGCTGTTGTGGGACAGGCCAGTCGGACTCGAGTCGAGAAACGCCATGGAGACGTTAGAGCCTGGGTATTCGAAGGAGACGGTACCGCCGTTGGTGTAACCCATTCGCACCGGGTGCCCGCCGAGGCCGCCGGAGCCGCTGCTCGCATCGCCCGTCTCCCACTGGACCTTGTCATAGTTCATGACGATGTCGAAGTCTCCGGCGCCCCGGTCCGCCCGCCCGGTCAGGATCAACTGGAAGCTGTTGAGCTTGTCCGTGTGGCTGCTGAAGTAGCCGACGTTGACCCAGTTGACACAGAAGGCGGGCCGGCCGTTGAACTGCGTCTGCCCGTAGGTGACGAGCTGCGAGCCGGTGCCCCGGGTGTCGACGTCGGCCCAGAAGGGCGCGATGATCTTCAGGCCGGCACTGACGATCGGCTGCGGGGTGAAAGCTGACAGCCCTGCGCCAAAGGTCACGTTCCCGTTGTTGTTGACGAAGAGCTTCGTGAACGCAGTGCCGAAGAAGTTAGCGCTGAACCCCAGGTCCACGGCCGGGCTGGAGCCGTCGTCGTTGGCCGCGATCGAGCCGGTCGTGCACCCGGGAAGGCTCTCTACCGCACCGGAAGCGACTGCTACGCGGCCGTCAGACCGCAGTATCAGGATGGCTACCAGCACGGCGGCGGCTAGTACCCCAACGACGGTGAAACGCGCGCTGCGGGAAATCCAACCCTTCATCTTCGGCAACCCTTTCCAGAGGGCGACCACACTGCGACCGCCCATCGTTCGGCTCGTCACGCCTCTCTGCTGTTGTGCTCAGGGAATCAGCCCGCAGTCTAAGACAGGAACGAGAGGGCTGTCAACGCAGGGGCGTGCTATCCGCCAGTCCGTTCCCTATCCGTCGACAGGCCATCCGCTGTCCACGCCCTAGCTCAGCTTGATGGCGACGCTGTTCGTCTCCAGCGTGGCTGCCCCGCGCGCCGTCGGCCTCTTGCGGTGTGAGGCAATCATCGCCTGGACGCTGTGGTTTCGCCCGGGAGATAGTTAGTGGCGAGCAACTGTCGCCCGAAAAAATTCGAGCCGGTTGACCGACTGTCAACCGGCTCTCCTCGTACACTGCGGGGCGGGAGGGGGTGCAACCGCGCCGCTGCATCTGGGCACAGAATATCGCCGGCCTCGCCCCGCATGGTTAAGAGACGGTAATAGGCGGGTAACAGTTGCGTGAGAGTTCCTGGCTGATTGTCTGCCAGCCCCCGCCGGGCACGAATCTTGGGGCCACGTCCTTGCCCGGGTATGCCGAGAGCAGCGAGGCATAGTAGAATGGCCGTGGCGGGCCGGATTGGAGCAACAGCGATGCG
>JBGQEU010000140.1:0-4983 GCA_041496525.1 Dehalococcoidia bacterium | reverse complement strand
GCCTCGGCGTTCTACGGCGCGTTTAGGGTCGCCGCTGAGTCGGCGCCGCAGTTCGGCGACCGGCGCGGCTACCAGATGGCCGCCGCCAACAGCCGCGAGGCGATGCGCGAGATCGAGGCCGACATCGAGGAAGGTGCCGACATCGTGATGGTGAAGCCGGCCCTGCCCAACCTGGACCTGGTCGCCCGCGCCCGGGAGAGGACGGACCTGCCGCTGGCCGCTTACAACGTCAGCGGGGAGTACGCGATGGTGAAGGCCGCCTCGGCGGCCGGCTACCTGGACGAGCGCGCGGTCACCCTGGAGATCCTGACGGCGATCCGGCGGGCGGGCGCGGACATCGTGATCACGTACCACGCCAAGGACGCAGCGCGCTGGCTGACAGGTTAGGTTGCCGCCGATGGACGCGGATAACCCGCGCGGATTGATAGCACCACCCCGCCCGGGATTGTTGGCCACAGATGAATACAGCTGAGTCAAAGATTGCCCCCACCCCACCCGATAACTCGCCGCGGATGAACGCGGATGGGGCGCGGATTAACCCCACCCCCGCCAAAGGGGACAGCGAGACGCACCCTTACTGGGATGTGACCGAGAAGATAATCGGAGCAGCCTTTGAGGTACACCGAGAGCTAGGCCCTGGGTTCCTGGAAGCCTTGTACGAGACCGCCCTTTGGCAGGAGCTGTCCGGCGCTGGCGTTGCGACTCGGCGCCAGGCCGAAATTGCGGTTTCGTACAAGGGCCAGCCGGTCGGCGTATATTATGCAGACCTCCTTGTGGAAGACCGGGTGATTTGTGAGATCAAGGCGATCAGGGCGCTAGATTCCGCGCACGAGGCGCAACTACTCCATTACCTCAAAGCAACCGGGATGGCATTGGGGCTGCTCCTGAACTTTGGGGCTGCCAAGGTTCAGGTCAAACGCATCGTCAGGTCCAGATGAATCAAGTGTCCACCGGCATCCGCGTCCATCCGCGTTCATCCGCGGCCCAGATCGACATCGAAGCGGTGGCGTTTGACGGGTACGGGACGCTGATTAACTTCACGGAGCCGGACTTCATCGCCACCATAGCCGAGGTCTGCGATCAGCAGGGGCTGCAGGCGGACGCCGCCGACATCTGGCGCCGCTTCCTGCGCGCGGCTTATCTCCTGCGCGCGGAGAACCACCGCGAGCCGGTCTACCGCCGCTACGATGAGGCGTGGGCCATCCAGTTCCAGCGCGTGTTCCAGCGCCTCCGCCTGCCGGGCGATGCCTCGGCCGCCGCCGGCCACTTCAAGTCCAGGCTGGCGAACGCGCCCGCCTTCGCTGAGGCCCATGCCGTCATCGAAGCGCTGCGCCCTCACTATCGCCTGGCGCTGCTCTCCAACGCCGACGACGACTTCTTGCACGAGTGCCTGGAGCGCAACCGGCTGCATTTCGAGACGGTCGTGACGTCAGAGCGGGCGCGCGCCATCAAGCCCAACCCGGAGATCTTCCTGGGGCTGGCGCGCACCCTGGCCCTGCCGCCGCATCAGATCCTGTATGTCGGCGATAACCCTATCCCGGACGTCCTCGGGCCGGCGCGGGCCGGGATGAGGGCGGCGTGGCTGAACCGGGCCGGCCTCCGCAAGCCACGAAACGTCCCGCAGCCGGACTTCCGCGTACGCTCGCTGACGGACCTGTTGCCGCTCCTGGTGCCCCCCGTTGACTGAGCACGGTTCCTCCGGCGGGCGCTCCCGGGAGCTCTTCGAGAAGGCGCAGGAGGTGATGCCGGGCGGCGTCTCCAGCCCGGTGCGGGCGTTCCGCGCGGTGGGGAGCGATCCACCGATCATCGCCTACGGGAACGGCTCGCGGGTTGTCGATGTGGACGGCAAGGAGTACATCGACTACGTATGCGCCTACGGGCCGCTGATCCTGGGTCACGCGCCCGCCCCGGTCGCCGATGTCATCGCCGCGGCAGCGTATCGGGGCACGGCCTACGGCGCCACCAGCGAGCTGGAGATCGAGCTGGCGCGGGCCATCTGCGAGGCGTTCGCCTCCATCGACCTGGTGCGCTTCGTCAGCTCCGGCACCGAGGCCACGATGTCGGCGCTGCGTCTGGCCCGCGCCCATACCGGCCGCAGCAAGGTCGTCAAGTTTGAGGGCGGCTACCACGGGCATGCCGATGGCCTGCTGGTCCAGGCCGGCTCCGGCCAGGCCACGCTCAGCCTCCCGGACAGCCCGGGCGTGCCGGCCTCTTACGCCTCCGAGACGCTGGTGGCGCCGTACAACGACATCGATGCCGTGCAACGGCTCTTCGAGAGCCGTGGCGGCGAGATCGCGGCCGTCATCGTAGAGCCGGTGGCCGCCAACATGGGCGTCGTGCCCCCGGTGCCGGGCTTTGTCGAGGGCCTGCGTGAGGTGACGGCCCGGCACGAGTCGCTGCTTATCTTCGACGAGGTGATTACAGGCTTCCGCCTCTGCTACGGGGGCGCCCAGACCATCATGGCCATCGAGCCGGACCTCACGTGCCTGGGCAAGATAATCGGCGGCGGCCTGCCCGTGGGCGCGTACGGCGGCCGGCGCGAGATCATGGAGAAGGTGGCGCCGCTGGGCCCTGTCTACCAGGCGGGCACCCTCTCCGGCAACCCGCTGGCCATGGCCGCGGGCCTTGTCACGCTGGAGGCGCTGCGTGACGAGGTGGCCTATCAGCGGCTGGAGGTGCTGTCGATATACCTCGAGGACGGGCTACGGAGGGCCGCCGAGGATGCGGGGGTGCCGGCGCGGGTGAACCGCGTCGGGTCGATATTGACGATGTTCTTCACCGACCAGCCGGTGACGGACTACGCCGCGGCCAAGCGGTCGAACACGGAGCGCTACGCCGCGTATTTCCGCCGGATGCTGGCGCGCGGGGTCTTCCTGGCGCCGTCGCAGTTCGAGGCGATGTTCGTCTCCATGGCGCACGCGGACGGGGATATCGCGGCCACTGTGCAGGCGGCCGCGGAGTCCATACAGCTAGTGCGCTGATCGCCCGCAAAGAGCATATTGTCAGGCCCCGTCTGGGACGGTATACTAACGTCCGACTTTCGCCCCCTATTGTTTAGTTGTTTATGTAGGTGAACGCTATGAAGGTATCATCCCTCCAGGAAAACCTGTCCAAGGGGCTCTCCACCGTGGGGCGCGCCGTGCCCGTGCGCAGCACCCTGCCGCAGGCCTCGCATGTGCTCCTGCAGACGGACGAGGGGCGCCTGAAATTGGTGGCCACGGACCTCATGATCGCCATCAGCTGCTGGATCGGCGCGCAGGTCGAAGAAGAGGGGGCAGTAACCGTGCCCGCTCGCCTGCTCAGCGACTTCGTCACGTCGCTCCCGAACGAGAAGATCGAGCTGACGACGCCGGCGCGCGGCCGCCAGATACATGTCGTCTGCGCCCGCAACGAGGCCACGATCGCCGGCATGGACGCCGCCGACTTCCCGCCGGTGCCGGCAGTCGCAGACGGCCTGACGCTGAAGCTCGACCCCAAGACGCTGCGACGGGCCATCGGCCAGGTGCAGTTCGCCGCCGCCACCGACGACACCCGCCCTGTGCTCACCGGCATCCACACCCTGGCCGCTGACCGCGAGCTTACCCTGGCCGCGGCCGATGGCTTCCGGCTGGCGGTGCACAAGCTGCCGCTGGACCAGGACGTGCCGGAGAAGGTGGAGGTGATCATCCCGGCCCGTGCGCTGCGGGAGGTCGAGCGCCTGATCGCCGATGAGGAAGACCCGGTGGAGATGGCCTTCAACGCGGGGCGTTCGCAGGTCCTGTTCCGCATGAAGTCGGTGGAGCTGGTGGCCACACTGATCCAGGGCACCTTCCCCAACTACAGCCAGCTCATCCCGCAGTCCTACACCACCCGCGCTGTGATCGACATGCGGGAGTTTCTGCAGGAGACGCGCATCGCCGCCATCTTCGCCCGCGACGGGGCCGGTATTGTGCGGGTGCAGCTCGAGCCGTCCGGGGATCCTTCCGGGGAAGGACCGGGGAAGCTGACGATCTCAGCCCGCGCCGAGGAGATCGGCGACCACCGGGGAGAGATCGACGTGAAGGTGGAGGGCGAGGCGGCCAAGATCGCCTTCAACAGCCGGTATCTGCAGGACGTGTTGCAGGTGCTGGACGCCCCGCAGGTGGCGCTGGAGACGACGAGCCCCTCCAGTCCGGGCGTCATCCGCCCTCTGGACGGCGACGACTACGTGCACGTGGTCATGCCGATGTTTGTTCAGTGGTAGACTGGCAAGGCGAAGAGAGGTGAGTCACATGAGTAAAGAACGAACGCTAGCGATCTTGTTTGGGGTTGTCGCGATTGGCGCGTTGGCTCTGGCCGCGTGCGGCGGCGACGACGACTCTGCCAAGACAAGCGCTACGGCGACGAACCGGCCGCAGTCGTCGTCAACGGCAGCAGCATCAACGACACCGGCGGGGGGAGCAGGAACTACGGCAGCGGCAGCGGCCACGACGGCAGCGGCAGCGGCCACGACGGCAGCGGCCGTTGTCACTCAACCGGCGAGCGGTCGAATAACCGCTGATAACACCTGTAGCCTAATGACAAAATCGGAGGTGGCGGATGCGCTGGGCGAGTCAGTTCAGGACCCGGTGGCTGTTGATGTCATAAATACGCCGGTTTCCGGCGGCGTCACAGCCGCCGTCGGCGGGTGCGGTTACACGTCGGAATCATTCGCAAGCTCGATCAGCGTCAGCTACTGGTTCGCTCCCGGCGGCGACAATGCGATACAGGCGATGATCCAGCTGGCTTGCAGCGGCAAGGAGAGCATCTCCGGGCTCGGCGACCGGGCTTGCTGGTATGACGCGCAACATGCGGAGATTCAGCTAGCCAGCGGCGGGAATTTCCTGGACATGTTCGCGACGATGAGTGGAGATGCCAGCGACGTGCTTAAGACGCTGGCGGGGAAGGCCGTGGGCCGGTTGCAGTAAGGTGCCGCGACTCGGCCGCGGCTCCTAAGGCAAAACCCCGCACCGACACTCTGACTCT
>JBGQEU010000139.1:0-4987 GCA_041496525.1 Dehalococcoidia bacterium | reverse complement strand
GACCACGTCTTGCTCCGTCGTCTCCAGCCGCCGCTTCGCCTCGTCGGAAGCGTCCAGCCCTTCCTGTATCCGCTGCTTGCGCTCGTCCAGCACCTTCAGCAGCGGCTTGTACAGGAATGCCCGAAAGATCACCAGAAGCAGCGTGAACGCCAGCAACTGCGAGATCAACGCCGGCAAGTTGAAGCCGAGGGAGCCGATGCCAAGAAACACGGTCTGCATATGTACCACGTCCCTTCCGCCGGGCGGATTCTTAGAACACGAATCCGATCATGACGGCTGTCACCAGGGCGTAGATGCCGATGGCCTCGGCGAAGGCCAGGCCCAGGATCATGTTCGTCTGGATCACCGGCTGGGCCTCCGGGTTGCGGCCCAGCGCGTCCAGCGCCCGGCCCACCAGGTTGCCGATCGCCATCGCCGGGCCAAACGAGCCCAGGCCCATGGCCAGGCCGGCGCCGATGAACTTGATACCCTTGTCGGTTATCGCTATCGATGTCTCCTGCTGGGCCAGATAACGCGCCCCATCTACAATCGGCGGGACAGCGGCCAGAAACCACTCCATCTAACGATCCTCCTTACTTGAACGCTATTGAAAAGCAAGCAAAATAGGCTCATGGACCGCCTCCTCCACCGCCTCCTCTATCGATCCCCCTTCCCCTTCCTCCGCCCGTTGCGCCTCGCCGCTGCCGTGCGCCTCGCCGTGGGCCACCGCCATCATCCCGAACACCAGCGTCAGCATGGCGAAGATGAACGCCTGGATGATTCCCACGAAAAGCTCCAGGCCGTAGAAGATGACGGGGATGGTGCCGGGAACCAGGAAGATGAACATGAGGATCACCACCTCTCCGGCGAACATGTTGCCGAAGAGGCGGGCGGTGAAGCTTAGCAGCCTCACCAGCTCCGAAACAAGCTCCAGGAAGCCTACAAACCCATCGATCATGCCCTGTGTCATCATCCCGAAGTTCAGCCGGAACAGTCCACGGAAGAAAAGCCCGGGCCGGAAGAACTTCCCCAGGTAGCTGAAGAGCCCGAGCGCGGTGATGCCCCAGGTCTCGACGGCAATGGCGGAGATTATGGCCAGCGCCAGGGGCGTGTTCACGTCAGTGTTGGGGCCGCGCAGGAACGGGACAAGCTCGCCCACCGTCTTGCCCGCCGACGTGACCTTGTCGAAGTGCTCCTTCGCGTTCGCGTCGTTCTCGCTGATCGAGTCGCCGCTGAGGCTGCCGAGACCGGACAACGGCACCAAGTTGACGCCGGCCGTCTTGTCGAACACGAAGCCCGTCTCTTGCTGGTCCACCTTGCCAATAACGTTGAATACCGGGAGCAGGGAGGACCAGTTGAACGCCAGGACAAAGAAGAAGATCGTCGCCACGATGGGGAAGAAGCGCCGCCCGTTTTTCTCGCCGGCCACGCTGACAACAAGATTGTAGAACGCCTCCACGATCACCTCCACGACGTTCTGGACACCTGCTGGCACAAGGTCCCAGCGGCGTGTGGCCAGGAGGGTGACGGCGATCAACGGCAGCACGACCAGCCACGAACTGAGCATCGTGTTGGTGACGCTCACAGGTCCCACGTCAAAAAGCGTCTCAGGCTTGATCGTGATGTGGGGGATGGGGCCGCGTAAGAAGACGAATCCGAAGAGAGCGAGGACTACAAGCCCGATGCCGATCAGCTTGTTGCGGCTAAGCACTATGCTAGTCCTCTTCCTGTCCTCGCCCGGATATCACCTGCACCAGAAGCTTGTAACCACCCCAGAAGGCCAAGAGCAGGCCTGCCAGCAGGCCCAGCAGGGTGAACAGCGGCTTCGTATCCAGCCAGCCGTCCAGGAGCAACCCCCCGGCAATGCCACCGACGATGCTCGCCGCGAAGTACCAGCCGATCCCCAGAAGGCCCACCGCGGCCGGTACCCTCTTCAGCACGCTTAACCCCGCGAGGGCGAACCCGGCCCCTGCCACTTGCGCACAATATCACAATGCATTTTCAGCGTCCAACCATCGATAGGGAAGATCGAGGCGCCCGCCTGAGATCCCGATGCCGGTCGGCGCTTGTCTCGCCGTTAGCTCGCGCTCTGGTAACCCTGCTCTCATACAAAAGCCCCAGGCTCTCCAGCCTGGGACCGCAGCGCCGGCACAGCCTCTTCTACTGCTTCTTCCCAAAGTCCTCCAGGTCCAGACCCTCGATCACATCCCGGAACGGGCTCAGCTTCTCCAGCTCCTCCGCCGAGACCTCCTTGGTGGTCTCCACCGCCTGCCCGTCGATCGTGTCCAGCGTCTGGCCCTCTTCGTCCAGCTTCACGCCCGCCTTGTCCAGCACCGCCTCATCGGCAAAGATCGGGACCTGCGCCCTTACCGCCAGGGCGATGGCGTCACTCGGCCGCGAGTCAATCTCCACCGCCCGTCCGTCCAGCTGCAGCATGATGCGGGCGAAGAAGGTGTCGTTGGACAGGTCGTTTACGACTACATATTCGACGGCGGCGCCCAGAGTGTCGATCACCGAACGCAGGAGATCATGCGTCAGCGGCCGCGCCACGGACACCTCTTGCAACCTGACAGCTATGGCGTCCGCCTCGGCCGGGCCGATCCAGATAGGCAGGTAGCGGTCGGAGTCCTTCTCCTTCAAGATGACCACGCGCTGATAGTTCATCAGGCTTACTCTTATGCTTTCGATGGTCATCTCGACCACACGGCCACCTCCCTGTTGTGCACCAAAAGTCTATCGCTGGCCCATATGCGTGTCAATTAAATCTCCTACCTCGGGGGGGCTGCGGACCGGCGGCTGCTCCGGCCGCTCCGGCTTGGCCACTGCCGTGCTCACGAAAGCCATGGCAAATACCCCAAACGCCAGGAGCACCAGCACCCACGTGATGCTCAGCCAGTCCGTGATGGCGCCCACCAGCAACAGCGGCAGCAGCGAGATGAAGTTGGCCGAGACCACCTGTGTGGCGAAGATGCGGCCCCGCATCTCCGGCGGCGCCCGTTCGTGCAACACCGTCTGGGCCGGCGCGTTCAGCAGCGCGTAGAAGAACCCCATCGGCCCGGCGAACGACATCGCTAGCGCCTGCAGCAAGGAGATGCGCAGGAACCGCGTCGGGTTCAGCGGCCCCGGCGTCTGTCTCGTCAGGTCGGCCAGCGGCTCCACCAGCGCCAGCAGCACCAGGCACACGCCTATCCCCACCAGCCCGATCACCACCACCCGGTTCTTTCCTTTTTTCGCGAACCACGGCAGGAACCGCAACCCCACCAGCGCCCCGATTCCCGTCGGCGCAAACACCAGCGCCGCGCTCTCCGGCGCCTGGTCCAATACGTCGTGCATGTACCGCGGGATGAGGATGGCGAACAGCAGCACGAGCGTGCTGCTCATGATCAACTGCGACAGCGCCAGGACCGAGTAACGGTCCGACACCAGCGTCCGCCAGCTCTCCCGGAACTCCGTCGGGATACCCCCGAAGATGGCCCCCTGCGGCAGCTTCGGCCCCCGCTTCTCGCGCACCAGGTTGAGACGCGCAGCAAATACCGCCGCCATCAGGAATAGCACCGCCCCGACGATGAACATGCCGTCCGGGCCGAAGCTCTGCAGCAGCAACGGCGCGATAAGCACGATGCCGACGAGCTGGGACCCCGTCAGCGTGAAGTTGTACAGGCTATTGGCCGGCACCAGGCGCTCCCGTGACACCAGCGACGGTATCAGCGCCACCACCGCCGGGTTGAAGAACAGCCCGGCCGTGGCGAAGGCCACGCTGATCCCGTAGATGGTCCATTCGTTACCGTGGAAGAAGAAGAACAGCATGCAGCCGCCCGCCCGCAGCAGGTTCGTCGTCACCAGCACCGGCCCCTTGTTCGTGCGGTCCAGCACGACACCCACAATGAATCCCAGCGGGATGGACGGCAGGATGAAGGAGAAGACCAGGATACTGGTGTGGATCGACGATCCCGTAAGGCCGAGGACGATCACCAGGAGGCTGAACAGGATGGCGTTTTGCGCCGTCTGCGAGATGCCCTGACTCAGCCACAGGCTCAAGAACCGGCGGTCCGCCAGCAGCGCCCGCGAGCGCACGACTTCCCGCACGTTGGGCTCGTAGGTCACGCGCCTCCTCCCGCCGCTTCCTCCGGCGCTTCCGGGCCCCGCGCCACGAACGTCTTCACCCGCTTCTCGAACACCGCCCTGTCCAGCAGCACACGCCGCGCGCACGTCCTGCACCGAATACCGATATCTGCCCCCAGGCGAACTACCTCCCACTCCCAGCCGCCGCACGGATGCGCCTTCCTCAGGCGCACAACGTCGCCCAGACGTATGGCCATTATCATAGGCGCTACCGCCGGGCGAGCACCGCTTCGCGCATCAGGTTGATGCGGCCTCGCAGCTTCTGCGCCGCCTTGCGTGCCGCCCCCGTGTAGTCGTCGCCGCGGGAGGCGTAGAGGACGGACCGCGACACGTTAACCAGGAAGCCGCCACCGCGTTCATCCAGCGCCGCCTGCACCGCCTCTTCCAGCGCGCCTTCCTGGGCGCCCACGCCCGGCACCAGCAGGCACATGTCCGGGCACAGGTCGCGCACCCGCTCCGCCTGCTCCGGCCACGTGGCCCCCACCACCAATCCCACGTTGCCCCGGGTGTTCCACTCGGACGCCCGTTGCGCTATCGCCTCGTACACCGTCCTGCCGTCCGCCAGCGGCATGTCCTGGACGTCGGCAGCGCCCGGGTTGGAGCTCCGGCACCAGACGAAGACGCCGCGGTCGGCGTACTCCGCGAACGGCTCCACCGCGTCCCGACCGCCGTAGGCGTTCACCGTCGCCGCATCGAATTTGTAAATGTCGAACAGCGCCTTCGCGTAAAAGCGCGCCGTATTCCCGATATCGCCCCGCTTGGCGTCCGCGATGATCGGTATCTGAGCGGGGACGGATTGCAGCCCTTCCAGCATGACCTGCATGCCTTCCGGCCCCAGCGCCTCGAAGAACGCCAGGTTCGGCTTGTACGCGCAGACGATGTCCTT
>JBGQEU010000138.1:0-4999 GCA_041496525.1 Dehalococcoidia bacterium | reverse complement strand
GTTTTCGCAACTCACCAATATTGGAGTCGTAGAAATCTGACAGAGTTAGTTCCTTGAGCCGGCGAGCCATAACGTAGGGGCTAACACGAAACTTGGTGGCGAGGCGACTAACGTTGTTGAGAGTCCAGTCGCTGCGCTGCGCGCGCGGGAACATCAGGCGGACGGTTTCCCTCAGTTTGTCGCCAGGTACCAGGAAGTTCGCAGAGAAGCTGTTACACCAACGCTCAACTTGTCCCCTCAGGGTCTGGGATGGCTCGGTGATGCAAATCCCAGCCTTCCGGAGGAGCAGATGTGCGTATTCGTGGAACAGAGTGAAGTTCCTGGCATATGCCGAGTCGTCGCTAATCACAACGACAACGGGCAATAGGTCATCATTCCACAACGAGAGACCGCGGCAATCCTCCCACGGCATCTTCTTAAGGAGGACGGTTACTCCAAATGCCTGCACGATGCCTCTCCAGTGCTCGAAAGCTTCTCGGACCCCCCAGGAGGCTTGTGTGTCAATGCTGACGCCCAATCGGCGCCGTTCTCCCTTGGCCAATTCGGCCGGGTCATCGGCAAGGTTCGCTTGAGGTAGCCTGGGCAACGGGACCATCTCCGGTTCTTCTTCTGCCAAATCAGAAAGGTAATCCTGCACCCGCCTAGCGTCACGGATGACAGCTAACGTTTCTCTGCTGATTGTTGTCGGTGCGGATCCAGGCGTTCTGTAGTCATGCGGGATCGTGGGAGTATCAGGCGGTTCGGGGAGCAGCAGAACCGACTCGACCTGCTGGTAGACGCTGATCATCTTGCGGAACATAGGGGGAGTGAGGCTTGGATCCCCTCGCTCGATCGCGGCTAGTGTCCCCGGTGAGATGCCGAGCAGCGCGGCCGCCTCTTGTGGTGAGTAGCGGCTTTGCTCGCGCGCCCACTTCAGGACCGCCGGCTTGGCAGGAATAGTCGACTGTATTGCCATGACACAGATTGCTCGCGTTACCCGCAGCGATTATACCCGCACGAGCGGCACACCAAACACCCCTCCTGGTACGCCAGCAGGGCGCCGCACTCCGGGCAGCCCAGGCCCGTCGGGTCGTGCGAGACGGCGTCAGGCGCCGCGCCGGCGGTGTGCGAGGATGCGTCGGCGCGGGCGGCCTCCGGCGCAAACTTCAGCTCCAGCCAGCGGAACACGTAGTCGACGATGCTGGTGGCCCACGGGATCTGCGGGTTGCCCGTGCGGCCGTAGGGCTCGAAGCGGGTGTTCTTCAGCTTGCTGGAGAGGTCCTCGATGGGCACGCCGTACTGCAGGGTGACGGACGTCAGCAGGGCCACGCTGTCCATCAAGCCGGAGACGGTGGAGCCTTCCTTGTTGATCTTGACGAAGATCTCGCCCGGGCGGCCGTCGTCGTAGAGACCGACCGTGATGTAGCCCTCCTGGTCGCCGACGCGGAACTTATGCGTCATCGAACGACGCTCGTCCGGCAGGTGCTCGCGGAAGGGCCGCGGGCGGCCCAGGGTGGCGATCTGGCCGTCGATACGACCGGCGATCTGCTCGATGCCATCGCTGGTTTCCTGCTCGGGTCCCTTGACGTTGACGGTGGCGTGCGAGAGGACAGAATAATCGCGGGAGCCTTCGCGGTAGATCGTGATGCCTTTGCAGCCCTCGCGGTAGGCCAGCCAGAAGGCGGTGGCCACATCGGACTGGGCGGCCTCGAATGGGAAGTTGATCGTCTTGGAGACGGCGTTGTCGGTGTGGCGCTGGAAGGCGGCCTGCATGCGGACGTGCCATTCGGGGCTGATCTCGTGCGCCGTGACGAAGAGGCGCCGGGCCGGCTCCGGCACCCTGCGACTGGGCTCAGGGCAGGCATCGTTCCACTCTACGATGTTGCCCCCGCTCGCGAGATGGTCCATCAGCTCCTCGCTGTAGAAGCCGCTGGCGCGGGCGGCCTGCAAGAAGTGCTTGTTAACCTCTCGCAGCGCCGTCAGCTTGCCGGCGTCGCTGGGGTCCAGGTAGTGCCGGCGCGTGAAGGCCAGCGCGAAGACGGGCTCGATGCCGGAAGACGCGTCGGCGATGATGGAGATGGTGCCGGTGGGCGCGACCGTGGTGCGTGTAGAGTTGCGGTACGGGGAATCGGGGTCGTAGCGGGAGCCGGCGCAGGCGGGGAAGGGGCCGCGCGCGGCGCCCAGCTCCAGGGAGGCGACGTTGGCCTTCTCCTGGATGAAGCGCATCACCTCCTCGCCGAGGGCGAGAGCCTCCTCGGAGTCGTACGGGACGCCGAGCTGGAGAAGCGCATCGTGCCAGCCCATGACGCCGAGGCCGATCTTGCGGGTGAGCTTCGTGGCGCGGTCGATCTCCGCGATGGGGTAGCGGTTCATGTCGATGACGTTGTCCAGGAAGCGGACGCACTGCGGGATGGCCTGCGCCAGGCGTTCCCAATCGATGCGGGCCCCGCCGCGCCCATCGCCGCCGGGGTCGCGGCCTTTGCCCTGCGCCGCCGATCGTGCCTTCACGAACTTCGCCAGGTTCAGCGAGCCCAAATTGCAGGACTCATACGGCAAGAGCGGCTGCTCGCCGCAGGGGTTGGTGGCCTCAATCGGGCCTAGGTTGGGCGTCGGGCTGTCGCGGTTGATGCGGTCGATGAAGACGACGCCGGGGTCACCGTTCTTCCAGGCGTTGGCCACGATGAGATCGAAGATGTGGCGGGCGCGGCGGCGGCCGGCGGGCGAGCCGGTGCGGGGGTTGAGGAGATCGTACTCCTGGTCACGCTCGACGGCCTGCATGAAAACCTCGGTAATGGCGACGGAGATGTTGAAGTTGACGAGCGTGCGCATGTCGGCCTTGAGGGTGATGAACTCCTCGATGTCCGGGTGGGTGACGGCCAGGATGCCCATGTTGGCGCCGCGGCGGGTGCCGCCCTGCTTGATGGCCTCTGTAGCGGCGTCGAAGACCCTGAGGAAGGAGATGGGGCCGGAGGCCACGCCCATCGTGGATCGTACGCGGTCGCCTCTGGGGCGCAGGCGGGAGAAGCTGTAGCCGGTGCCGCCGCCGGACTGGTGGATGACGGCAGTGTCCTTGACGGCTTGGAAGATGCCTTCGATGCTATCGGGGACGGGCAGGACGAAGCAGGCGGAGAGCTGCTGAAGCTCGCGGCCGGCGTTCATGAGAGTAGGGGAGTTGGGCAGGAACTCCAGGCGCTGCATCAGGGCGAGGAAGCGTTCCTCCCAGCGGCCGGCCTCAGAATCGGCGTTATCAACATTTTGGCGATTGTACAGAAGCTCCGCCTGCGCGATATTGTGGGCGACGCGGTGGAAGAGCTGCTCCGGCGTCTCGGCCGGCGCGCCGTGGTCGTCCTTGGCCAGGTAGCGGCGCTCCAGGACAACGCGGGCGTTGTCGGACAGCGGAACGCGCGGGGTTCGGCCGCGCTCTTTAGTGTTCATAGCTATCCAAGTATAGCACCGGGAAGTCGCCAAACCGGGGCCGAGAGTGGCACGGTTTGGCTTATTGACAAACAGATTACCTGCATTATTATTTAGGTGACCGCGGGGGCGGAGAAGGGGACCGTGAGATGGCGATATCGATTGCTGAGAGAACACCGGCGGCAACCACACCCGAGCGGGCGCTACGGGCGTTCGCCATCCGTTTCCGCCAGAAACGGCCCGACGTCAACCTGTACGTGACGGCGCTGCCGCTGAAGGACCTGCTGGGCCGCTTCCAGTCGGACATGTACGAGGCGGCCAACCCGCGCGGCTACCAGCGGCCGGTGGCGCCTTCACGGCTGCGCCAGCTTTCGGCCTACATGCGGTCGGAAGAAGGGATGCTGCCGACATCGATCCTGCTGTGTATCCGGCAGCCGCACCGGGCGCAGTTCGACCCCGTGAGCGGGACCAACGGGAACGGTGAGAGCGGCGTCCTGATCATTGGATCTGATGTACCTCTGTGGGTGGTAGACGGGCAGCACCGCCTGTTCGGGCTGGAGCGGGCGCTGAAGAAGGATAAGGCGAAGTGGCTGGGCGATTACGCGCTGCCGGTCGTCATCGTGGAGGGGATCGACGCTTATGAGGAGATGCGCTACTTCCACGTGATCAACACCCGCCACAAGGGCGTTCCCACCGACGTCGTGGACCGGCATCTGCTGACGATGCGGGAGTCCGAAGGGTCGGCGTTGATCGAACGGGAGGGGGAGCGCAACTACCAGCGGGCGCGGGCGACGAAGCTGACCGACCTGCTGAACAGCGACACGGAGAGCCCGTGGCGGGGTATGATCCGGATGCCGGGAGAGCGCCTGCGCCCGGACCACACCATGCGGCAGCACAGCATGGTGTCGTCGCTGGATCCGGTGGTGAACGACGGCTTCGTGAAGCGGCTGAGCGACGAGGAGGCGGAGAAGTTGCTGCTGAACTACTGGAAGGCGGCGCGAGAGCGCTGGCTGAGCGCCTTCGAAGAGCCGCAGGAGTACGTGATCCAGAAGCCGCTGGGAGCGGGCGCGCTGCACCAGATATTCCCGGACGTGCTGGAGCTGTGCCGGGTAGCCGACGATTTCTCCAGCGCCAAGATGTACGACATCCTGTCTGACGTGGGGCGGAGCGCCGGGTTCTGGCACGCCGCTCGTGGACACTACATGGTGCGGTCCAGTGGGGCGCGGTTCGTGAGGGCGCTGGCGGAGTACCTGCGGGAGCGGCTGCCGAGGCCCATCCTGCGCCGGCTGTGAAGCGGCGGCCTTCGGTGGCCGGGCGCGAATACTAGACCCCAGCGCGGACAGCGTGCCGTCTGCGGAGCGCTTGGCCGCTGGCTTCCCGCTTAGCCGCCGCGACCCGTCTGGGCCGTGGCGCGGGTCGCCCGGGATGAGCGGGCGCCGTTCTTGGAGCGCGGCTTCGTGAACAGTTTCCCGCAGGGGCTCGCGCCGGACTGGAGGAACTCCTCGAACGCGCCGGCGGGCATCGGCCTGGCGCAGAGGTAGCCCTGGAACAGGTCGCATCCCTTGTCGAGCATGAAATCGAGTTGCTCCCGTGTCTCCACGCCCTC
>JBGQEU010000137.1:0-5021 GCA_041496525.1 Dehalococcoidia bacterium | reverse complement strand
GCGTGCCGGGCGCCAGGCTGGTAGCAGTGGCGGACGTGAACGGCGAAGCGGCGCGGGCTTGCGCGGAGCAGCTGAAGGCGCCGTACGCCTTCGAGCACTACCGCGAGCTGCTGGCGCACCCAGACGTGCAGGCGGTCGCTATCTGCTCACCGCGAGGGACGCACGCCGCGGCGATCGCCGAAGCGGCGGCAGTGGGCAAGCACATCTTCTGCGAGAAGCCGATTGGCTGTGGGCTGGCAGAGATAGACGGGGCGCTGGCGGCCGTCCAGAGGGCTGGAGTGAAGCTGCAGATCGGCTTCAACCGCCGGTTCGACCCAGATTTCCGGCAGGTCTACGATACGGTGGCGGCCGGGGTGATCGGAACGCCCCGGACCGTGCACATGGTGAGCCGTGATCCGCCTCAGGCGGGCGCCGCCCCGACCATCGCGGACCTCTTCCTGGAGACGGCGGTCCACGACCTGGACATGGCTCGCTACCTGACGGCGAGCGAGGTTGAGAGCGTGTACGCCATCGGCAGCCGGGCCGCCGGGCAGGGCGCCGAGGAGGCCGACGCAGCCATCACGACTCTTCGCTTCGCCAGCGGGGCCATCGGCACGATCGACAACAGCCTGCGGTCGGCGTTTGGCTATGACCAGCGGGTGGAGGTCTTCGGCACCGAAGGCGCGATATCGACAGAGAATGAGACAGCGCACCGGGCGACGATGAGCGACCGGCAGGGGTTGCACGCGGCGCTGCCGCTGCCTTTCTTCCGCGAGCGGTACGCCGCCTCTTACGTGGCGGAGATGCGGGCGTTTATCGACTGCATCCGTGATGGCGGCGAGCCGTCTGTGTCCGGAGCGGATGGGCGGGCGGCCGTGCTGCTGGCGCTGGCGGCTATGCGGTCCTACCGTGAGGGGAGGCCGGTCTCGCCGGCGGAGGTGGAGGCCGAGGCGAAGTAGGACTCCCGGGCCGGCACGGCGGCGGTTACGCGGCCCCCGTCCGAGGAGATATCGCGATCGAAAGAGCCGCCTACGGGGGAGCGGCGAGAAGGAGGAGAGTTCGATGGAGTTCCAGCAGATCATCTTCGAGAAGAGCGAGGGGATCGCCACCATCACCCTGAACCGTCCCGAGCGCCTGAACGCGTTCACGGGGCAGATGCTGGACGAATGGTACGCGGCGCTGCTGGATGCGCACACGGACCGCGAGGTGAAGGCGGTTATCCTCACCGGGTCCGGACGCGGGTTCTGCGCCGGTGTCGATCTGGCCGGCGGCGCCACGCGCAACCTGATGGACCGGGGCTCGACGCTGGTGGAGAACCGGAACTTCCTGCGCGATTCGGTGCAGCGCATCCCCCGCCTGGCCGCTCTGCTGGAGAAGCCGTACATCGCGGCGGTAAACGGGGCGGCGGTCGGCGCGGGGATGGACATGGCGTCCATGTGCGATATGCGCTTCGCCGCGGATTCGGCGCGGTTCGGGATGACGTATGTGCGGATGGGGCTGGTGCCGGGGGACGGCGGAGCGTATTTTCTGCCGCGGATCGTGGGGACGGCGCGGGCGCTGGACCTGATCTGGACGGGGCGCCTGATCGACGCGCAGGAGGCGATGGCGATGGGATACGTGAGCTCGGTAGTGCCCGCGGAGCAGCTGATGGAGCACACTCGGGACTACGCCCGCCGCCTGGCCCGCGGACCGGCGGTGGCCATCCAGCTGTCCAAGCGGCTGGTCTACCGGTCGCAGGAGATGGGTGTGGACGGGGCGCTGGAGCTGGCGCAACAGGCGATGTTCGTCACGCAGAACACGGAGGATGCGCTGGAGGGGCCGCGGGCGTTCGTGGAGAAGCGGGAGGCGCAGTTCAAAGGGCGATGACGCGCCTGTGCTGTGCTAGACTACGGCCCGTAGGGATCGATCGTTCATAGAAGGAGGAGGCCACCATGGCAAGCGCTGAGAGGAAGAACTTGAAGTCGCCCGACGAGACGCGCACGTTCGAGAAGGGGAAGGTGGAGCTGGTGCAGATCGGAGGGGGGACTGTCGGCCGGCTGACGCTGGAGCCGGGGTGGAAATGGTCCAAGCACGTGAAGCCGATCGCCGGCACGGAATGGTGCGAAGCGCCTCACTTTCAGTACCACGCGGCGGGCCGCATACACGTCGTGATGTCCGACGGGGTAGAGTTCGAAGTGGGTCCCGGCGAGATTTCGGCGCTGCCGCAGGGACACGACGCCTGGGTGGTGGGAGACGAGCCGGTGGTGCTGATCGACTTTGCGGGGGCGACCAACTATGCGAAGTAGCAGGCATTCGGCCGGGAGACGGCCACGAGCGTAGTCTCTCGATACGTTGAGCCAGGCAGTTCCTGCCGGTAGCAGCCGCCGATAGCTGGTGACCGAGGCGCCCGCATCGGCGCGTCTCAAACCGTCAGCAGAACGCCCTCATCGGCGCCATCGAGATTGGCGCCGACGGCTACCTCAAGTGGCGCGGGGGCAGTGCTCGTGCGGTTGCGTCCGTCGCGTTTGCTCCTGTAGACCGCCAGGTCCGCCATATGGAGGAGCGCTCGTACGTCCGGGCACTGGTCGGGGAACGAGGCGACGCCCAGGCTGATAGTGATCTGCACAGGTTCAGGGCATCCCGGGATCTGGATCCGGGCGGATTCAACGGCGGCCCGGACGCGCTCGGCGGCCCGCATGGCGGCGGCGGCTGCGGTGTTGGGCAGCAGCATTACGAACTCCTCACCGCCGAACCGCCCGATGAAGTCACTTTGACGGAGTGTCTGCTGCAGGACGGTCGCCACGGCCCGCAGGACCTGATCGCCGGCAAGATGCCCCAGGCTGTTGTTGACGTCGCGGAAGAAGTCGAGATCGGCCATGATCAGTGAGACCGGGCGGCGCGGATCTCTGGCGGCCCGCACCGAGTGCTCTTCGACGATCTCCATGAAGCGGCGCGTAGCGAGGAGGCCGGTCTTGGCATCGTGGTGCGCCTCGTCTTCCAGCCGGGGACCGGAAAGGGCGCGGTAGAACATGAACAAGGGTATGATCTGGAGGACGATGAGCGCGGGCTCTATCGTCCAGAAGACGGCGATGCCGATCCCCACGCCTATGAGCGCGAGGTCCGTCTGGAGGCTTTCAGCCGAAAGCACGCCCGACCGGGCTGGAGAAATGTGGCGCGCCAGCCAGAGGACAATTGCCACCATGAAGTGGTTCATGGCCGTGAAGGTCAATCCCGCCGCCGCCGCCGCACCGATCCCCGCCCAGGACAGGTCCAGCCCGCCCGGGGAGATCGAGCCAAAGACTACCCGGGCCCCCAGGATGTTCAGCAGGTAGGTGCAGATGTTGAACGTCTGGATGTACCAGGGGTAGCGATAGCGGGACCACTCCAGGGCCAGCGGTATGACTACCAGGGGTATGTAGAACAAAGGGGGGAGCAGCAGGGCGGCGCTGAGGAGGAAAGCGGGAGTGGCATGGTAGGAGTGCCGGCTGGGCGCTTTGACCGCGAACAGTTGGGAAGCTGTGGCCAGGCAGGTGAAGATGGCCAGCGCGATCCAGGCGCCGCCGCCCGCCACCGGGGGCGCCAGGGCCAGAACGGCGAACAGCGCCAGGACCGTGCCGGCGTAGACGGTCGCCAGGTAGGCCCGGGCGGCCCCGGAAAGCCGGCCGCCACCCGGCGTCTCGTCGGGTAGCGGGTTCTGGCGGCGCTCCTGCCCCCCGTAGTGGGTGGCGGGCCTGCCTAGCCCGGGGTTTTGGGTGGTCACGGCTGCGGGAGCGAGCTCCACTGGATACTGCTCCACAGCACGCTATTCCACAGCACGCTATTCCAGAGAACGCTGTTCCAGAGCACGCTGTTGTAGGCGATGGCGCCTGTCACGGGGTCTAGAAGGTCACTGGGCTGCGCCGTCTGATTGGCCAGGCCCAAGACAGGCGAAGAAGTGGCGGCGAAGGCATCGAGCCGCGATGCCTGTGAGCCCCGCAGGTGGCCGGCCGTTGCCACCAGACGGAACTTGACCTGGTCCGGGGTCAGGTTCGGCTCTTGCTGAAGCAGCAGGGCCACGGCGCCCGAAACGACAGCCGCGGATGCAGACGTGCCGCTGAGGTCGATGTATCGTCCCTCCACTATGCTACCGGCCGCCACATCAGCCAGCAGGGACTTCCTGGCGAGCGTGGAGACCACGTCCACGCCCGGTGCCACCAACTCCGGCTTGGCGAAGCCGTCCACCGTGACGCCGCGGCTTGACCACGAGGCAAGGGAATCGTCCGCAGAAGCGGGGCTTCCGTTGTCGTCGAACGCGCCGGTCGTGATGACGTAAGGGTCGTTGGCTGGCGCGTGATCAGCGGAGAACGCGCCGGCGCCGAAGTTGCCCGCCGCCGTGACGACCACGATCCCGTGTCGCCAGGCCTGTTCGACGGCCGCGTCCAGCGGGTCCTGACGGTAGCTGTCGGGTATAGCCGAATTGAGCGAGATGTTGACGACGCGGATCTTGTACTCGTCCTTGTGATCGACAACCCACTGCAGGGCGCGGATCGTGTCGCTGACACGCGCCGAGCCGTCCCTTCCTGACACCTTTAGACTGAGGATCCGGGCTCCGGGCGCGATACCGATGAACTTATCGCCGTGGCCCGCTATGATGCCCGCGACGTACGTGCCGTGCCCGTTGTCATCGCCGGCGCTGCCCGAATTCGTGAAGTTGAAGGACCCGGCCACGCGGCCGGCGAAGTCTTTGCCGGCCGTCAGCCCGCTGTCGATTACGGCGACGGTCACGCCGTCGCCGGTGAGGCCGGTGTTCCAGGCCGGGACGGCGTCGGCTGACACCGGATAGGTGGTGGCGAGCCGGGCAGGGCCGTCCGGCGAATCCTTGCCCGACGATATCATGACGGAGTCCAGCGAAATCCATTTGACATTCGGGTCGGAGGCAAGACTGTACACCTGCTGCGGAGTCAGGGTGGCGGATACGCCATTCTCCATTCCCAGGTCTGACACGTCCGCTGCTCCCGACTCAGGCGCGTTCCGGGCCGCCTCTGCCGGTCCCCCGGACGCTTGCATGATGACGGGGACACGTG
>JBGQEU010000136.1:0-5023 GCA_041496525.1 Dehalococcoidia bacterium | reverse complement strand
CCGGCCTTTCGGGCGGCGCGGTCCGTGTTCTCCTATGGCGGCCCGGCGCGGGACGCCGTCCTCGCCCTCAAGTACAATGGCGTATCGTCCCTGGCTCGGCCCATGGCGCCTCTCATGCTGGAACGGCTGCGGGAATGGTCGCCGCCCGTGGACGCGCTGGTGCCGGTGCCGCTGGCGGGACGCCGGCGGCGGACCCGCGGGTACAACCAGGCCGATCTGCTGGCGGGCGAGCTTGCCCGGTTGACGGGCCTGCGGCTGGAACGCCGGGCTCTCAAGCGAACACGGATGACAGCGCCCCAGGTTGGGCAGCCTGACGAGGAGGCGCGTCGCCGCAACGTGTCGGGCGCGTTTGTGCCGGGACCGGCCACCGTCATGGGCAGCGTGCTCCTGATAGACGATGTGCTGACCACCGGCGCAACGCTCGACGCCTGCGCTCGCGTCCTTCTCGATAGGGGCGCTGAAGCGGTCTTCGCTCTGACTTTCGCCCGCGAAGACTGATCCGGGCGCGTCTCGGCGATTCTGGAGCGCGGTTGAAGGGCATTCCGGCCCGTCATACAATGAGTTGTCCGAGTAAGGGGACGCCCAGGCGTGGCGAAGTCTCCGCAACGGGGATAGAGGACCTGCATGGTCTAATGATGGAGGTTGGTGAACGAATGGAGATGATCTTCCGTGGCCAGCACGTGACCATCAGTGACGCCTTTCGCGCGCACGCCGGCGAGAAGCTCAACAAGCTGGCGCAGTATCTGCCAATGGCCGACCACGCCATCGTCGACGTGAGGCGAGAGGCCAAGGGGGAGGCCGGCAGGTACGTCGTGCAGGTGACGCTGAGCGCCAACGGCACCTTCCTGCGGGCGGAGGAGCGAAACTTCGACGAGCTGGCTGCCATCGACGCCGCCGCAGAGAGGCTCTCCCGCCAGGCCATGCGCTTCAAGGAGAGGAAGATCCTGCGCAGCGAGCGGCGCGTGAGCAAGGAAGAGCGCCTGCCGGCCGGAGGCGAAGAGGGGGAGCCGGAGGAACTGCCGCCCGGTGTTGAGCTGGTGCTGGGAAGAGTGGTGCGGACCAAGCGCTTCACTATGAAGCCGATGACGGAGGCGGAGGCGATCGAACAGATGGAACTGCTCGGCCACAACTTCTTCTTCTTCAGGGACGCCGACAAGGATCAACTGGCCGTCCTCTACCGGAGGAACGACGGCGACTACGGCATGATCATGGTGGGCACTGAATGATCATTACGGTCACCCTCAATCCGGCCATAGACCAGACTCTGGTCCTGCCCAAGTTCGTGGCCGGTGATACCCTTCGCGTGAGGTACAGCCGCTTCGACCCCGGCGGCAAGGGGATCAACGTATCGAGGGTGATCAGGGAGTTGGGGGGCGAGAGCATCGCCATGGGCTTCGCGCCCGGCGGTCTGGGCCGGTACATCGAGCAGACTCTTGAGGCCCAGGGCATCGCCACCGATTTCGTCCACACCCGGGGCGAGACACGCACCAACATTACCATCGTCGACGAGTCCCGGCATGTGCAGACGATTCTCAGCGACCCCGGGCCGGAGACCGACCCGCACTACCTCCACGAACTGCGTTCCCGCCTGCGCAAGCGCCTGCGCCCGGGCGACTGGCTGGTGCTGGCGGGCAGTATCCCGCCGCCCCTCACCGCCGCCGTCTACACGGAGATGATCCAGGAGGCGTCCAAGATGGGCGTACACACCGTGCTCGATGCCGATGGCGCCGCCCTGGTCGGCGGGGCCGCCGCCCACCCGGACATGGTGAAGGGCAACCGCCGGGAGCTGGAGAGGCTCCTGGGCCGCCACCTGGACGACGAGGAATCGACGATCGAAGCGGCCAGGGAAGTCCAGGACACCGGTGTGCACATGGTCGTTGTGACACGTGGCCGGGAGGGGGCGGTCGCGGCGCTGGAGCACAGCTACCTGCGCGGCGTGGCGCCCCGCGTGCGCGCCGTCAGCGCCGTGGGCTCCGGCGATGCCTTGCTGGCCGGCGTCATCCTGACCCTGAGCCGCGGCGGCACGATGGAAGAAGCCCTGCGCCTGGGCATCGCCGCCGGCACCGCCGCCGTGCTCACCCCGGGCACAGAGCTTTGCCACCGGCGCGAGGTGGACATCCTCCTGCCGCGCGTGAAGGTGCAGCCCATCGCCTCCGTCCTACCGGTCCGGAGCTGAGCCCGTGACCGGCCGGCCCGCGCTGGTCGTCTTCCTGGGCGGCCTGGGCGCGAGCCAGGCCGAGGGGATGGTGGCCACGGCCCGCTGGGCCGCCTCGCTGGATAGCATTGAGGCCGCGCTCTCCACAGAGGCGTTCGGCCCGGCCATCCTGGCTACCGATCAGGCGCCCGTGTCTGTCGACGTGCCCGGCCTGACCGTGGATGCCGACGCGGGCGATTTTCACTTCGGCAGGCGTCTGGCCGGCGTTCTGCGGCGGCAGGCAGTCTCGTCGGCCGTCTACATGGGCGGCGGCAGCCTGCCGCTGTTCAGCCCGGCGGATTTCAAGGGCGTGGCGGAGACGCTGGCCCGTGGCGGCGCCGTGACCAACAACGCCTACTCATCCGACATGGTGGCCTTCCCCGTCGATGGCCGGACGCTCGCCGCCGTTGAGACAGTGCAGCGCGACAACAGCCTCTCGCGGGCGCTGGCCGAGCGGGCTGGCCTGACCGTGGAGGCGCTCCCGCGCAGCATGGCGACCCAGATGGACATCGACGGCCCCTCAGACCTGGCGGTGCTATCGCTGACGGAATGGGGTGGCTGCCGCTTGCAGGCGTATCTCGGCAGTCTCGGCTTAGATACCACCGCTTACCGGCGGGTCCTGCCCCTCTTCACAGATCCCGCCGCCCAGGTCCTGGTGGCCGGGCGCGTGGGCAGCCACTCCTGGCGCTACCTGGAGCGGGAGACGGCCTGCCGGGTGCGCCTCTTCGCCGAGGAGCGGGGGATGGAGGCGGAGGGGCGGTCGCAGGAAGGCGCCGTGCGCTCGCTGCTGGGGTTCTATCTGCAGGCGGTGGGCGTGCCGCGCTTCTTCGAGGTCATCGCCCAGCTGGGCGACGCCGCCTTCATCGATACGCGCGTGCTCCTGGGCCACATGGGCGTCGAGGCCGGCCGGGAGGACCGCTTCCTCTCGGACCTCGGCCGCTGGCGGGAGATCCGCGATCCGTTCCTGCGGGAGTTCACGAAGGCGGCCGGCGAGGCCGGCGTGCCCGTGATCCTGGGCGGCCACTCGCTCATGTCCGGCGGGCTAATGGCGCTGAACGAGTTCGCCTGGCAGGAGCGAGAGGCGGGACGGCTGTAGCGGTATCCGCCGCCTGCCCCATGTTGTATCGTTTGAACAGACGATCCGCCGTCTGCGAGGAGAGCAGCTGATGACCAACCTGGAACACACCGACCCCGCTGTGGCAGATATCGCCGACGTGCGACGCATAGTGGACGCGCAGAACCTGTGGCGCGGTCGCCAGACGATCAACCTGATCGCCAGCGAGAACGCCCAGAGCCGGGCCGTCCGCGATGTCCAGGACTCCGACTTCATGGCCCGCTACGCCGAGGGCCACCCCAACGAGGGCGAGCAGGTGAACCGCTACTACCAGGGCACGCGCTACATCGACGAGATCGAGCGCATGGCGACGCGTGAGATGGCCGAATTGATGCGCTGCCGCCAGGTGGACGTGCGGCCGATCAGCGGCAACGCCGCCAACACCGCGATCGCGCTGGGATACCTGCGCGGCGGCGACACCGTCGTGGCGAACAGCACCAATGCCGGCGGCCACATCAGCCACGGGCCGGTGGGCGTGTTCGGGCGGCGGATCCAGGTGCGCGGACAGACCCTGACCGGAGGCAAGAACCCTATTCCGCTCTACACGCTGCCCCTCACCGAGGATTGCTACCACGTCGACGCGGCGGCGGCGATCGACTTGATCGAGCGGGTGTCGCCGCAGATGGTGGTGCTGGGCAAGAGCATGTTCCTCTTCCCGGAGCCCGTCGCCGAACTGGCACCCGTCTGCCGCGAGCGCGGCATCCCGCTGCTGTACGACGGCGCGCACGTGTTCGGGCTGATCGCCGGCGGCATGTTCCAGGACCCGCTGCGCGAGGGCGCGACCTATCTGACCGCCAGCACGCACAAGACGTTCCCGGGGCCGCAGCGAGGCGTGATCTGCGCCGACCTCGAGGGCGAGCAGGAGCGCAAGTTCTGGCCGCCCGCCGACCGCGGCGTCTTCCCCGGCTCGTCCAGCAACCACCACCTGCACACGCTGCCCGCACTGGTGGTCGCCATTCGCGAGATGAAGGCGTGGGCGCCCGCCTACGCGGCGCAGATCGTGGCCAACGCGCGGTCGCTGGGCGCCGCACTGGAGGAGCAGGGCGTCCCGGTCGAAGCTAAGGACTTCGGCTACACGGAGAGCCACCAGATCGCGGTCAACGTGGCGCAGTCGGGTGGTGGCGTGGAGGTGGCGCGGCGGTTGGAGGCCAGCGACATCATCGTCAACTACAACCTGCTCCCCGGGGACAGCGACCCGCGTAACCCGTCAGGTCTGCGCGTCGGCGTGCAGGAGATGACGCGCTTCGGGATGCGGGAGACGGACATGGCGCGCCTGGCGGAGTTGATGACGGCGTCGATCCGCGGGCGGGAGGTGAAGGCGGAGGTCAACCAGCTGCGCGCCAAGTTCCTGGAGATGCAGTTCGTGTAGGCGGCAGGCTGCGAGGCGCCAAATGTTTGGCTGAGGACGGCGATTAGGCCGCCGGAGTCCAGGCCCGACCAGGCAGGGCGCTCAGGAGGTCATTCCGCCGTGTCATCCTGAGCGCCGACCACGTCCGCTCAACGGATGGACACCGTTCGCGAAGCCTGTCCTGAGCGAAGTCGAAGGGGGATCTGGGGAGGGGCAAGCGGCCGTAATGGGATTCTCAGCAGCGGCGTAGCCCCGCAGCCGGCCGGCAGCGCGCCGCTGAAAATTGTGATTGCAGAATTCGCATGTTATAATTCCGGTCGCCCGTGGGGTGGCCCAACTGGGCCTGTGACCTCCGGGCCTTTAGCTT
>JBGQEU010000135.1:0-5029 GCA_041496525.1 Dehalococcoidia bacterium | reverse complement strand
TGTCCCGGCGCCCCCGAGGCCAGGGCCCGGGACCCTGCCACCGCGCGGGATGTCTTCGATCGCTTGCAGATAAAGTATGTGATCCTGCACAAGGTTGACCTGGAAGGGCATCTGATGTCCTACGAGATAGCCGGCACCACGGCGGATGTGCAGGAGTATCTTGAGTCTTCGCTCGGCCTGACTCTAGTTGTGGCGGATCAAGACATCATCGTTTATCGCAACGATGATGTCAGGTGATAAGTCAACGTTGGTGCGTTGACAGCCCTGCGCGCATCGCCTCCCCGCCGGCGCTACGGCTTCGTCAAGATCGCCAGGAGCCAGTTGTGCACGATGTCAACCTCGAACCCGGCATAGCGGACCAGGCGCTCCAGCTCAGGGGGTGTATAGAAGTACATGGGGTAGGGTTTGCGGAAATACTGCGGCTGAGCGAAGTGGTTCATGGCCAGCAGGTGTTCCTCCAGTAAGATGTTCGGGACCTGGAGCGCAAACCGGCCGCCGGGCTTGAGCACGCGGTGCACCTCGCGCAGGGCATAGAGGGCCACGTTCTTGGGCATGTGCTGGAACACGCGGCAGGAATAGGCGAAATCGAACGTACCGTCGCGGCACGGGAGGTCGTAGCCGTTGCTGTGGTGCAGGTGGACGTTGGGCAGGCCTGAGAGCTCGGACGCTGCCTGTTTCAGCATCTCGCTAGAGATGTCCACCCCGTGCAGCTCTTTGCAGTGCGGGGCAACGTGAACCATGATGCGGCCGACGCCACAGCCGATCTCCAGGACCGTCGCCTCCGGCGCCAGGTACTTCTGCAGCATCTCCAGTTCCGCCCGCCCCGACTTCCAGAAGTCCTCCACGCCCAGGGCCACGGCGTTCAGCGCGTCCGTCCGGGCGGACCTGTCCCAGAACTCCTGGTACGAGTCCGCGCTTTCGCCGGCCAGCCTCACGCCTTCCAGCTTCGGCCTGCGCAACCGCCCTAGAAGCCCCCTAACGCTCGCCATGGATCAACCTCCTCGAACGGGAATTGGCAGTGACCGGTCCCGGGCCACTCAGGCCACCGGCTCCGCGTGCGGCACGGAGGACTCGTAGGCTCTTACCACCTCCGCCGCCGGGCCATCCACCACCAGCGCCCCGTGGTCTATCCAGAGTGCCCTCTCGCAGAAGTTGCTGACGAGGCCCAGGCCGTGAGAGACGACGACTATCGTCACGCCCTGGCTCTGGAACTCGTGCATCCTGGCCAGGCATTTCTCCTGGAAGTAGGCGTCGCCCACGGATAGCACCTCGTCCACCAGCAGGATGTCGGGCTTAGCGTGGACGGCCACGGCGAAACCCAGCCGCACGTACATCCCCGACGAGTAGCGCTTGACCGGCGTGTCGATGAAGTCGGCCAACTCCGCGAACTGGACGATGCTATCGAACTGTTCCCGGATTTCCCGGGAAGACATGCCGAGTATGGAGGCGTTCAGGTGGATGTTCTCGCGGCCGGTCAGGTCCGGATGGAAGCCGGCGCCCAGCTCTATCAGCGGCGAGACGCGGCCGGCCACACGCACCTCGCCCTCGGTCGGGGCCATCACGCCGGCGATGAGCTTGAGCGCGGTGCTTTTGCCGCTGCCGTTGCGGCCGATGATGCCCACCGTCTCACCGCGATCGATGGAGAAGCTAACATCGCGCAGGGCGTAAAAGGGCTCGCTGAAGGCCCCGCCCTTGAAGAAGAGGGGCACGAACTCTCGCAGCGAACGGCCCTCGGCCAGTTGGAACCGCTTGCTGACGTGGCGGAACTCTATCTCTACGGCGTCAAATCCGGTCTGCAAAGTGCGGTTCCATCTTCTTGAACAGATAGTAGCCAACGACGAAGGTGCCGACGGCGATCGCCAGCCCCAGGAACATCTTCTCGAAGGCCGGCGTCTGGTTGTAAAGGATCGCGCGGCGGTAGGCGTCGATGAACACGGCGTTGGGATTGATGTCGTAGAAGATCTGGTACTTGGCGGGGACGATGCTGGCCGGGTACATGACGGGAGTCAGGTAGAACCAGAGGGTGAGGACGACGCCGACCAGGAAGCGCACGTCGTGGAAAAAGAGGTTGAGAGCGGCCAGGGGGTACGAGATGCCCAGCGTGAAGATGAGGTGGGTGAGAAACAGCAGAGGCACCCAGGCGGTCGTGGCGTCCGGAGGGTCGCCGTAGTAGAGCATCAGCGCGGCCAACACGATGAGCCCGAAGCCCAGATCCACGATCTTGGTGAAGACGGCGGCCGTCGGAAGTACTTCGCGGGGGAAATAGACTTTCGTGACCAGGCTCGAGGCGCCGACGACGCTGTCCGTGGCGGAAGCGACGGCGGAAGAGAAGAATATCCAGGGCAGGAGTCCGACAAAGAGGAAGAGCGGAAATGGGATGTCGCCCGTTGGCCGCACCTGCAGGATCGTGGAAAAGACGAAGCTGAGGATAACCATCTGGCTCAGTGGGTTGACGAACGCCCATGCGTACCCGAGGACTGACTGCTTGTACTGGCCGCGGAGATGGCGCACTGTCATATGCCAGAGGAGGTCGCGCCGCCGCCATAGCGCCAGCAAGTGCGCCGGCACGTCGATGACGCCAAATGAATGGCTGAGGGCCTGCCTCCCAACCAGCTGAGTCTGCGCCATCCTCTCCCTGACACCTCCCGCTATGCCCCGGCTTACCGGGGATCACTGGGAGAATGGTAGCCGCCGCCGCCAGTATCACGCAAGCCGGTGTTCCGGTTGTCTCGGCGCCGCGCGTCGATTAGCCGGTCGCCATGGGCTGCCTCCGGCCAGCCTAGCTGAACGGGGGACAGCCGGCAGGCACTTGCACCGGCAGGGCGCCGGCGTGGCGCAGGATTGTGAGGGCGTCCAGCGCATCTACATGCCCATCGCAGTTTACGTCATCGGATGGCTGCACGCAGGTCTCAAGGTTTGCCGCGTAGCGCAGTATGCGCAGCGCATGCACGGAGTCCAGATCGCCCTCGCAGCGGGGTGAAGGCACCGCGCCGGGCGCCACCAAGACTGACACCTGAATCGGCACCCCCGTCGCGAAGAGCGATTCGATCGTTACGGTGGCGGAGCTGGTCTCTGCACCCAGCGCTGCCGTATCGGCCGTGATAGTCAGAGTCGAGATCCTGTCACCGAGATCGGAGCCAAGAGCAACGCCCTCCGGCTGCGACAGGTACAACCAGGACACCGACGCCGTCGCCCTCCAGGACAGTACCCCGGTCCCCGTGTTCCTTATCGTCAACGTCGCCACCGGTGTGTCTCGCGTGACCTCGAACGCGGGCTGGGAGATGGCCAGGCCGGGCGCGCCCATGACCATCGACCGGTCGACCGTCAGGGTCGTGGGGTCCTGGTGATTGGTGTTCGGCGTCGGGATATCCATCGGCGCGCACTGCAGGTTCTGCGAGCACGCGGCCCAGTTGTCCAGCTTCAGCGGCTCGGCGAAGGCGGGGTTGGAGAGATCGGGCAGATGCACCTCCTGCGCCGGCCATAACGGCGTCCCCGTCCTGACCGGCGGGTTGGCGGCGCAGCCCAGCGCCAGCTCCTGGTAAGGGTACTGGGAGCGGTCGTGGCCGAGGCCGTCCGTGTCCGGCCCACAGCTGAACGCCACGCGCGTGGGGGAGTAGGCTGGGTTGAGGGGGTGGTTCTTAAAGGCGAAGCCGTTGTAGCCCCAGAGAGCGTAGTACCAGTTCTCTATGATATGGAAGTCGCGGGCGCCCACAATCGGGCGGTAGTCCGGCGCCATATTCCACTTGCCGGCCAGGATTTCGGCCCCGCGGGCGATGTTGAAGGCGTAGTGTCCGCCTATCATCGCCTGGTCCAGCGCGGGCACGCCGGAGATGTTCTGCATGCCGCTGGTTACCTGCATGATGCCATACCCGCAGTCGTGCGAGGCCAGCACGGGGCCCACCTCCCCATAATCAACCAGCGGGTCGTAACTGGCCTGCGCCCAGCCGCTCTCGATCCAGGCGATCGCCTTGAGTAGCACCGGCGGGATGTACGGGGCCGCCATAACGCCGGAGCCGGCCGACCGGTCTCCCGTGTTCAGATTCGGCAGCGCGAACGACGGGACATCTGGAAGCAGCTGGTTGAAGCCGGCCAGCTCCATGGTGCGGGCATAAAGGTTCTTGTAGTCAGCGGCCTCGTACGTCTCCAGATTGAAGGGGCCAAGAGGGCTGCCCGTGGCGCCGCAAAGGTGGTGCGCTTCCGCCGGCCGCCGGTCCGACAACAACGCCAGCGATATGACCGCCACAATCAGGATTAGCGCAGGGACGGCCGCCAGCCTACCCAGAACCCACATCCTCATTACCACCACAATAGTATTAACGCGCAAATATTGCCACCAACAATGGGAGACGCGTCAGGATTCGATTTGTGACGTACGGATGGCGGGCAGCCGCTAGCACCTCGAATGGAGGAAGGGACGTCGACGTGAGCCTGGTGGGGCTAAGCGCGCAGGCGAGGCGTGTGCATCGCCCCGCTGGTGATCGGCTCGTCGATGTAGAGATCGCCGTTGCGGATCTTGATGTTGAAGCCGCAGGAGGGGTTGGTGCAGGCCCAGGCCTTGAAATAGATCGCCGCGCCCTGACTACCAAAATCCGAAAGAGGTACCAGATCACCCAGCTCACACTTCTGACACTTCGGCAAATTCGTCAATCCTACCACTTTAGCCCTCCCACCTAAGCAGTCTTGACGCGCAGTATAGCAGCGGCTGTACGTGACTGACAAGTACTATGTTGAGATTTTCTAGAGTCTTCTGGATTTCTCTCATCCATTCGACAGTTATGGTGCCTTATCATAAGCTTCTTGCCTGCGGGTCGCCCACGGCGCCGGCCGCAGCCTTATCGGCCTGCCACCCGCCGGCGGTTCAGCCGGATATGGACACGCCTTGCGGTTGCCTGGAAGCCGTCGGCCTAACTGCCTGCGTCCAAGGTCAGCCGCTCCCGGAGCTGCGCGCTTCCCAGGCGTCCTGCGCCTTCAGCACCCCGCGCAGGCTTTCGCCCAGCGCGAAGCGCAGCGGCTCCGGCGGCAGCGGGAT
>JBGQEU010000134.1:0-5033 GCA_041496525.1 Dehalococcoidia bacterium | reverse complement strand
TCTCGCCGCCCGGGTGGCGGCGTCTCAGTCCTGATGGCCAGGGGGTCCCGATGACAGCCAACTCTGATCCTGACATCCGCTCGTGGGCCGACCGCTACCGCGACCGCTGGAAGTGGGACAAGGTGACGTGGGGCAGCCACTCCGTAGACTGCTACCCAGGCGGCTGCCCGTTCCGCGTCTACGTTCGCGACGGCAGGATCGTCCGCGAGGAGCAGTCCGGCACGCTGCCCGTCATCCAGAAGGGCGTCCCGGACATGAACCCCATGGGCTGCAACAAGGGCGTCTGCTGGGGGTACATCCACTATTCGCCGGAACGCGTAACGCAGCCGCTAAAGCGCGTGGGCGAGCGCGGCCAGGGCAAGTTCGCGCCGGTATCGTGGGATGAGGCGCTAACGGACATCGCGGACGCCATGCTGGACGCCATCCAGGAACAGGGGCCGGAGTCGATCATCACGCTGATGACGCCGGAGCCCGGCGCCGCGTCGGCGCGCTCGTTCACCGGCGCCATAGGGTCGCCGATCACGGACGGCAACGCGGAGTTCCAGGACTGGAACCCGGGGTTCTACATCACGTGGGGCAAATTCAACCCGGTGTCGTCGGCAGACGACTGGTTCCTGGCGGAACTGACGATCATCTGGCACAACAACCCCGTGTATTCGGCCATCGAGTGGTGCCATTACATCGCGGAGTCGCGCTACAACGGCGGCGAGGTGGTGACGATCGCGCCGGACTACAGCCCGTCGGCGATCCACGCCGACTACCACCTGCCGGTCAGGTTCGGCACCGATGCGGCGCTGGCGCTTTCCATGTGCAAGGTGATCATCGATGAGGGGTTGTACAAGAAGCGCTTCGTTCAGGAGCAAACAGACCTGCCGCTTCTGGTGCGCAAGGACACGGGCCGGTTCCTGCGCGGGAACGAGATGGGGCCGGGGGACCGGGAGGACCAGTTCTTCTGGTTCGACGCCAAGACCGGGCAGATAGTGCCGGCGCCGCGCGGGACGCTGGCCCTGGGCGATGCGGATCCGGCGCTGGAAGGGACGTACACGGCGCGCCTGATGGACGGGAGCGAGGTGGAGGTGCAGCCCGTCTTCCAGCGGCTGCGGGAGACGTTAGCAGGCTACGACCCGGAGACCACCAGCAAGATCACGGAGGTCAGCGCCGACCTCATCCGGATGGTGGCCCGCAAGTCTGCCGCCAAGCGGACGAAGGTGATGGCCGGCTGGAACACCGGCAAGTCCTACCACGGCGACCTGATGGAGCGGGCCATGGCACTGTTCCTGGCGCTGACCGGCAACTGGGGCAAACCGGGCACGGGCACCCAGTCGTGGGCGATCTCGGCGCTGGACGGGCTCTCACTGCAGAGCGCCAAGGGCCGGCCGGGGCAGGAGGCCGCGCGGGAGCTCTACAAGCAGTTCATCAACTCGCGCCGCTTCCTTACGGCCGACGACCCCACGATGACGACCGAGATGGCCATTAACCGCGCCGGTGAGATGGCCGGCTCGCGCCTGGGCGGGCTGGGGCGCATGTTCCCTCCCGTGTTCCTCTGGTACTACCAGTACGGCTACCGGGAGCGCTGGAACCGGCAGGACTGGTCCGACCCAACCATGAAACGCACCTTCGACGGGTACCTGCAGGAGGCGATGGACAAGGGCTGGTGGGACACGTCCATGGCGAAGGTGTGGAAGGACGTCGAACCGCGGGTGCTGGTGGAGGCCGGCGGCAACGTGCTGCGCCGCCACCGGGGGGGCCAGAAGATGCTGCTGGAGCACCTGTGGCCGAAGCTGCGGTGCATCGTCTCCATCGACTTCCGCATCAACACCACGGGGCTGTACTCGGACTACATCCTGCCGGCAGCGCAGCATTACGAGAAGATGGGCGTGAGCATGCCGGCGGTCCACCACTTGAACACGGTGTTAATCGACAAGGCCGTCGATCCGCCCGGCGAGGCGAAGTCCGACTGGGAGATCGGCATGTTGATCACCGAGAAGCTGGAGGAGCGGGCGAAGGCCAGGGGCCTGTCTCAGTTCACGAACCGCTTCGGGCAGACGATCAACCTGGACGGCGCGACAGACCGGTTGACGCTCGGCGGCTACGTCCGCGACGAGGAGAAGCACTGGGACGAGACCTTCCGCGACGACGCCGCGTACGGCATCCTGCCACCGGGCACGGACCTGCAGACGCTGCGGGACAAGGGGCACGTGCGCTGGACCGGCTGGGGGTTCATCGGTCACGGCCTGGCGCAGGCCTCAACCATCGAGCCGGACAAGGCGCTGAACCCGTTCCGCTGGCACACGGAAGAGAAGCTGCCGTACCCGACGCTGACGCGGCGCAGCCAGTTCTACGTTGACCACGAGTGGTTCCTGGAGGCCGGGGAGGAGCTACCCGTGCATAAGGAGGACCCCAGGCAGGGCGGCGATCACCCGTTCCGGCTGACGAGCGGGCACCCGCGCTGGAGCGTTCACTCCATGAACATGACGAACAACATCATCCTGAACACCCACCGCGGCCGGCCGTTCGTGATGCTGAGCCCGCGGGACGCCGCCGCGAAGGCGATAGGGAACGGCGATAGGGTCCGCGTGTTCAGCGATGTCGGCTCCGTCAAGATCGAGGCCAAGATATCGCCGTCAGTCCGGCCGGGGCAGGTGATCATCTACAACGGCTTCGAGCCCTATCAGCACGAGGACTGGTACAGCCAGGCGGACGTGGAGCCGGGCATGGTGAAGTGGCTGCACATGGCGTCCGGGTACGGCCACCTGAAGTACAGGCCGTGGCACTGGCAACCAGTGCCCACTGACCGGGGCGTCACCGTCGATGTAGAGAAGGCTTAAGCACATTCCGCGCGCAGCTCCGCCAGGCGCGTTATCCGCCGTTGTGAATGCCGCAGGTTGGGCTGCACACGGGCGAGGCGAGTCGCGAGGGCGCGGAAGCGCGGCGCTATAATGGGCCGGCACCCAGGCTCAGGAGGCGCCATTGTCCAACAGTAAGATGAACCTCGTCGCCGTCCAGGCCCGGATGGACCGCGCCGACTACCGCAGCGCGAAGGCGTTCTATGGCAAGATCGCGGGGTTGATGGAACAGGCCTCGCGCCAGGCGGATTTCTCGCTGCCCACCCTGGTCAGCTTCCCGGAGCTGATCGGCATGTTCCTCAGCTTCCTGCCACGGTACTGGGACGACCTGAAGGACGAGCCGGCACTGGAGGCCGGGGCGATGAAGATCGTCATGAAGAACTTTCCCAGCTTGCCGGAAGAGCAGCGCCAGACCCCGGAGGCGGCGGGCCGCCGCCTGCTATTCATCGACACGGCCCTCGAGGCCGAACGCATATACGCTGGGACATTCTCCAGCCTGGCGCGCGACTTCGGGGTGTACGTCGGCGCCGGCAGCATCGCCCTGCCGCCGGTCGAGGACGAGCCGAGCCTCGGCGGCCGGCACCTGGCGGACGAGGGCCGCGTCTTCAATACCTCCTACCTGTTCTCGCCGCGGGGCGTCTGCCTGAGCCGGGTGCCGAAAGCGCACATGACCCCCGGCTTCGAGGAGCGCGTGTTTGACGCCGCGCCGGAGAGCGCGCTGCTGCCCGTGCGGACGCGGCTGGGCTGCGTCGGCACGCTGGTCTGCTACGACGGCTTCTTCCAGACGCTGGTGGAGCGCTACGACGCCCAGGGCGTCGATATCTTGCTGAAGCCCTCGTACAACCAGCACCCCTGGAACGGTCCCTCCAGCTACGACCCGCAGCACCTGGAGGGCGAGCAGTGGCTGCGGACGGGTTGCCCGTCCATCATCCAGGGCCGGGAGAACATCCGGTACGGGGTGAACGCCATGCTCGTCGGGGCCGTCTTCGAGGATGTGGCGGCGGAAGGGCTCTCCAGCGTCGCCGCGAACACGGGCCGCCCCGGCGCCTCCTGGGAGGAGGGCGTGGTCGCCATCGCCGGCCGGCCGGACGCGGAAGAGATCGTGCCCGCGACCGTGGCGCTGGACGCCGGCGCCCGCTGAACCGGTCGCCGGGCCCGCGAGCCGTTGTTAAGGATGCGGAAAGGCTTCCCGGCGCCTGTAACGCGCGCTCAGCCCAGTCCTCTTACTAGACGTAGGGTAAACTCTTTATACTGGAGAAGGCGATGCGTATAATGATGCGATTTCTGCCCGGCGGAATTGTGGCCCTGTTGGTCGTGGCCCTCGCCGCCTGCGGAGGCGACGGTCCTTCCCCGGAAGGAAGCGTCCAACAGACCGGCGGCCCGGATACGCCGGGCGCCACCACCACCGCCGCTGCCGCCGGCGCCGCTCAGCACGCCGGGGCCAAGTACGCAGACCTGGCGGTATCCAACGGGACAGACGTCCTGGGCGCCTCCTCGCAGCGCTGGCATGAGGACGTCAGTTCGGTACGCTCCGAGTTCCAGTTCAACGTCACCGCCATGGGGACGAAGATGGGCGGCACGGGAGAGTTCGTGTACCAGGCACCGGACCAGATGCACATGACGATGGACCTCACGGGCATTCCCGGCCTCACCTCCGGGTCCAGCCCGGGCAAAATGGAGCTGCTGATGCGCGATGGTACCGCGTACATGAACTCGCCGTTCACAGGCTGGATCAAGGTGTCGCTGGAGGACCTGGGGCCGGACGGCGCGTCGTTTGAGAAGCTGCTCTCTTCGCACTCACTTTTCGATTTCGATAGCCTGCTGGCCGGGTTGGGCGGCGGCGTCACGTTTGTGGGCGAGGAATCGCTCCGGGGCGAGGCCGTAGCGCACTACAAGGTCAACGCCGATCTGAACAAGCTCCTGGACTCGATAACGGAGGCGATGAGTGGCCCGACCGGCGGCCAGCTGCTGCCGTCCGGCGGGGCCAGTGCGCCGGTAGCGTTGGACATCTGGGTGGGCAAGGAATCACTGCTGCCGGCCAAGGTGAGCGCCAGCGGTGTCTTGAACATCGCCTCCCTCAATATGTCTGTGGATATGACGATGGACTTTTACGGCTACAACGGGCCGGTGACCGTCCCGGACGCGCCGTCGGACGCCCAGTCGCTCGCGGACGCCTTTGGCGGCATC
>JBGQEU010000133.1:0-5033 GCA_041496525.1 Dehalococcoidia bacterium | reverse complement strand
CGGCGGCGCGTCGTCGACGAACTGCTGCTGGCCCTGCCGGACGGCGCCGAGCCCCCGCCGGCCCCGCCGCCCGCGCCGCCTGATCCGCCCGCGCGCAAGGTGATCCCGTTTCGCCCTCGTTCTGGTATCCGAACGAGGGCGGCCCCAACGCCGGCCAAGATCATGGGCACGCTGGACTCGCCCGTCTCCGCGCTGGGCGGCCTCCGCCGCGCCGACGAGGCCAGACTGGCCAGGCTGGAGATCCGCACTGTTCGGGACCTTCTCTTTCATTTCCCGGCGCGCTACCACGACTACTCTGAGGTGCGGCCCATCGCCCAGATTGAGGTGGGCGAGGAGCAGACCGTCGTCGGCGAGATCTGGACCGTGCGCACGGGCATGATCGGCCGCCAGAGGAGGGGCACGGAGGCGATCATCAGCGATGCGTCCGGGACGATGCGCGCCATCTGGTGGGGCCAGACGTATGTGGCCCGCCGACTGAAGGAAGGCACGCGAGCCGTCCTCAGCGGCCGGGTCAACGCCTTCCGCGGCCGCCTGCAGCTGGAAAACCCGGAAATCGAGACGCTGGACGACGAATCGCTGCATACGCGGCGCCTGGTGCCCGTCTACCCGAGCACCGAAGGGCTGTACCAGCGGCCGCTGCGCTCGCTGGTCAAGCAGGCGGTTGAGGCCTTCGGAGAGAAGCTGGAGGAGCCGCTGCCGGAAGAGCTGTGGCAACGCCTGGGGCTGATGCCCACCGCTGAGGCGATGCGGCAGGTCCACTTCCCGGACTCCCTGGAGCAGGCGGACGCGGCCCGCCGCCGGTTCGCCCTGGAAGAGTTGCTCTACATTGAGATTGGCGTCGTACGCCGGCGCCAGGAAGGGCGGGCCGCGGGCGGCGCCGCGCGCCTGACTCTCCCGGATCCGGTGCGGTCGGGGTTTCTCCAGACGTTGCCCTTCGACCTCACGGGCGCCCAGCGCCGGGCCATCGACGAAGTGCTGGCCGACATCGGTGCCGAAGTGCCGATGACCCGGCTCCTGGAGGGAGACGTGGGCAGCGGCAAGACCGTCGTCGCCGCCCTTGCCCTCCTGGCGGCGGTGGCCAGCGGCTACCAGGGCGCGATCATGGCGCCCACCGAGATCCTGGCGGAGCAGCACTTCCGCACATTCAGTCACATCCTGGACCCGGCGCCCGAAGGAGCCGAGGTTGATGGTGTGTGGTTCCAGGAGGCGGGCCCGGGCTATATGGCGCTGCGCCCGCCGTACATGTCGCAGCCGGTGCGCTTAGCGTTGCTTAAGGGGAGCCTCAAAGGCGCAGAGAAGTCGGCGGCGCAGCAGGCGATCGCCCGTGGGGAAGTGGACATCGCCGTGGGCACGCACGCCCTCGTGCAGGAGGCGGTCTCGTTCCAGCGGCTGGGACTCGCCGTTGTGGACGAGCAGCATCGCTTCGGGGTTGTCCAGCGGGCGGCCCTGCGCGAGAAGGGGACGAACCCGCACGTGCTCGTCATGACAGCCACGCCGATCCCCCGCACCCTGGCCCTCACTGTCTACGGTGACCTCGACATAACTGTCCTGGATGAGATGCCGCCCGGGCGGCCGGAGGTGAAGACCTGGCGGGCCGGGCCGCAGAGCCGCGAGCGCGCCTTCGATTTCGTGCGTGACCGCATCCGCGAGGGCCGCCAGGCCTACGTCATCTGCCCGCTCGTGGAAGAATCAGAGGCGGTCGAGGCCAAGGCCGCGGTGCAGGAGTACGAGCGTCTGGCACGGGACGTCTTCCCGGAGTTCCGTCTGGGACTGCTGCACGGTCGCATGCCGGCGGCCGAGAAGGACGGAGCGATGCGCGCCTTCCGCGACGGCGAGTTGGATATCCTCGTCTCCACGGCTGTGGTGGAGGTCGGCATCGACGTCCCCAACGCGACGGTGATGGCCATCGAAGGCGCGGACCGCTTCGGTCTGTCCCAGCTGCACCAGTTCCGCGGCCGTGTCCGCCGCAGTACACAGCAGGCCTACTGCTTCTTGCTCTCCGATAACCCGTCGGAGGAGGCGCAGGAACGGCTGGAGATCATGGTGACGGTGAACGACGGCTTCTGGCTGGCGGAGGAGGACCTGCGGCTGCGCGGGCCGGGCGAGTACTTCGGCACCCGCCAGTCCGGCCTGCCGGACTTGCGTGTCGCCCGGCTGACAGACGTGGGGCTCATCGAGACAGCGCGGCGGGAGGCGATTCGCTTGCTGGAGGAAGACCCGGAGCTGGCGCAGCCGGAGCACGCGGCGCTGGGGGAGCAGGTACGGCGTCTCTGGGCGCGCATCTCCGCCGAGGTTTCGTAGCACTTCGCCACCACCTGGGCTAGAATTCAACCTGAGGCGCCGTCTCTCCGCCCGATACGGAGGGACGGTATGTGATTTGGAAGAGCCGTGATCAAGCACGATATTGAAGAGCTGGTGCGTTCCGCTGTGCGTCGCGCCCAGGACGCGGGGCAGCTGCCGCCGCTGGCCGTCCCCGACGCCATGGTGGAGCGCCCCCAGCGGCCCGACCACGGCGACTACGCTTCCAGCCTGCCGTTGCGCCTGGCCCGCTCCGCCCGCATGAGCCCGCTGGATCTGGCGGGGATCATTGCCGGGCACGTGGAGACGGGCAGCGGCGCCGGCCGGGCGGTGGAATCGGTGGCCGTGGCGCCGCCGGGGTTCATCAACTTCCGCCTGTCGCCGCGCTGGCTGGCGGAACAGGTGAGCGTCATCGCGCTGGAGGGGATGTCGTTCGGCAACGTGCCGCTGGGCAGCGGCCGGAGGGTGCAGGTGGAGTTCGTCTCCGCCAACCCCGTCGGCCCCATCCACGTCGGCAACGGCCGTGGCCTGGCCCTCGGCGATACGCTGGCCCGCGTCCTGGCCGCCGCCGGCTACAGCGTCCAGCGCGAGTATCTCGTGAACGACGCCGGCACCCAGACGCAGACGTTCGCCGCTACGCTCTACGCACGATATGAGCAGCTGTTCGGGCGGGAGGTGGACATCCCGCAGGGCGGCTACCCGGGCGCGTACATGATCGAGCTGGCGGGCGAGTTGAAGGCAGAGCACGGCGACAGCCTGTTGCGGGCTGCGGGCGAGCCCTACCCGGAGGCAGTGCACGACATCGGCGTCGCCAAGATGCTGGCTGTCATCAAGCGCGACCTGGAAGCCATAGGTGTGGGCTACGACAACTGGTTCTCGGAGCGCTCCCTGTACTCCTCCGGCACATACGAAAGGGCCATCGCCCTGCTGCGCGAAGGCGGTTACGTCGCCGAACGCGAGGGCGCCACCTGGTTCGTCTCCTCGGCGCTGGGCGACGAGAAGGACAATGTCCTCGTCCGCTCCACCGGCGCTCCGACGTACTTCGCCTCCGATATCGCCTATCACTACGACAAGTTCGTCAGCCGCGGCTTTGAGCGGGTGATCAACGTCTGGGGGGCCGACCACCAGGGGCACGTCCCGCGAATGAAGGCCGCCGCCGTCGCCCTCGGCATCGACCCGGACCGTCTGACGATCATCATCTATCAGCTCGTCACCCTGAAGCGCGGAGCGGAGGTGGTGAAGCTGTCCAAGCGGGCGGGGGAGATCGTAACCCTGCGTGAGCTGGTGGAGGAGGTCGGCCCGGACGCCGCCCGCTTCAACTTCGTGGGCCGCGCCGCCGACTCCCACATGGAATTCGATATCGAGCTGGCCAAGCGCCAGAGCGCCGAGAACCCGGTGTACTACGTCCAGTACGCCCACGCCCGCATCGCCGGCATTCTCCTCCAGGCGGCCGAGAGGGGGGTTGACTACGCGGACGGCGACGTCTCACTGCTGACGCACGAGGCCGAGCTGGCGCTGGTGCGCAAGATGCTGCGCCTGCCGGAGCTGGTGGAGACGATGGCGGAGAGCCTGGAGCCGCACCAGCTCCCCTACTACGCCGCCGAGCTGGCCACCGCCTTCCACGACTTCTACGAGAAGTGCCGTGTCCTCTCCGACGACGTGCCCCTTTCGAAGGCGCGGCTCAAGCTCGTGGCGGCGGTCAAGACGGTCCTGGCCCGCACGCTGGACCTGATGGGCATGACGGCGCCCGAACGGATGTAGGCCACCGCGTGCCGGACCTCCCGCCCTCCGCCAGCGGCCGCACGGCCGCCGATGTGGCCCGCCTCTGCGCACGTGAGGCCGGGGCCATCATCATGGACCGCTTCCCCGGGCGCGGCGGCCGTCGCCGCGAGCCCATGCGGCCGGAACGGACGATGAAGGGCCGCGGCAACTTCGTCACCGAGACCGACCTGGCCTGTGAGCAGGCTGCCCTCAATATCCTGGCCCGCGAGTACCCGGGCTACCCGGTGGTGTCTGAGGAGACGGCGAACGGCGGGCGCGCGGGCGGCCCCGCTCATCTTGAGCCTGTCGAAGGAGGCTGGCTCTGGGTCGTCGACCCGTTGGACGGCACGCACAACTTCTCGCAGGGCATACCGCAGTTCGCCTTTAACATCGCGCTGTGCCTGGACGGCGATCCAGTCCTGGGACTGACGTTCGCACCATCGACCGGCGAGGAGTTCTTCGCCGAGGCAGGCGGCGGGCTGCTGGTGAATGGGGAGCCGGCGCGGGTCTCCGCCACGCCGTCAATGGCCGAATCGGTCTGGGGCATGGACATGGGGTATGACGACGCCCGGGCGGCCCGGCTCATCTCTCTGCTGGCGGAGGTCTGGCCCGGCGTGCAGAGCGTGCGGGTGCTGGGCAGCGCGGCGCTGGGGCTGGCCTACGCCGCCTGCGGCCGCTACGACCTGTTCGTGCACCACTACCTCTTCCCCTGGGACATCGCGCCTGGCATCGTGCTGGTGCGCGAAGGCGGTGGGCAGATCGTCGGCCGCGACGGAGAGCCGATCACGATCTACAGCGAGGGCGTCGTGGCCGGCGCGCCCGGCCCCGTGCAGGAATTCTTGCGCCGGGCCCAGGGCAAGGCGTGGCGGTAGCGGCGGCGGTTGCGAGGTTGAGACGTTGGCGGCGGAGACGCCCCGGCGGGGCGTCTCTACGCGGGCGGCATCTGCGGACGGACGCCGGGGTCGCTGCGCGTT
>JBGQEU010000132.1:0-5182 GCA_041496525.1 Dehalococcoidia bacterium | reverse complement strand
TCCAGGCCCACCGCCGTCCAAGACGCCGGTACGCTCGGTCTACCCGTTGCAGTTCCTCGTTTACCATTGCTCCCAAATCAAAACAGGCCCGTCCCACTGGGACGGGCCTTAAGGCTCGCGGTACCACCCTGGTTTCCGCCTTTCGGCCTGGCTCAGGACAGGCCTGCGGCGGACACTCGTTACGGGGCACGTCCTTCCGCGGAAGGATGATGCCCCCGCCGCTGCTAACGGTGGCTTCCGGCCGAGCCTACTGGCCCCACCGCGGTGGGCGCTCCGCGAAGCGCCCCTACGCAGGCGAAGGCTTTCGGTCGGCGGCTCGGGAGGGATTTTCGGGCGGCGGCGCCGTATCCCCTCGCACCCTTCGGGACTCGCTGGCCGGGCCGGTCCGTGCCGGGACGGACTCCCGCGCCCTACTCGTCTCCGTCAACGCCTTTGCGAACTATTCAATTCTGTGCACCAAGTGTAGCGACGGCCGCAGCAGCCTGTCAAACGCCTATGGGCTGGCCGACAGGCGATGATCTCCAGGCGCCGGCCGCGCGGCGCCGAAGCACTCGGAGCACAAGACGGGGCGCTCGCCTTTGGGTAGGAACGGGACCTCCGTCATCTGACCGCACTGCCCGCAGGTGGCCGGGTGCATCTGGCGGGGGGTGCGCCCGCCGAAGCTGGCGAAGGGGCCGTAGTGCACATAGCCTTCCGTGAGCGGTAGGCCGCCTCCCTTGCGGGCGTTGCGGCAAGAGAGGCAGCGCGTCGGCTGGTTGAGGAGCCCCCGGCTGGCATAGAAAGTTTGCTCTCCGGCGGTGAAGTTGAAACTGGAGCCGCAATCGCGGCAGATCAGGGCGCGGTCGGCATGCGACACATCCTAACTCCTGTGGGCTGGCAAGAGCTGGCGTTTTCGGTCAGGGCGTGGAGATTGCCGACATTATAGAAGGCCGTGTCAAGAAAAGCAATGAAGCGCCGGACGTGACGGCGCCTGTGAGGCATGGCGGCGTGGCTTCGCGGTCAGACGCGATCACGTTTGACCGCGTGCGTCGCCCCGCCCTATAATGATGCGCGGCCCCGGGTGGGCTGCCTGCCAGAGGGCAGGCACGATTTTTGTCTACCAGGCGGAGGCGCCCCGTTGCCCAAGCGGACTTACCAGCCGAAGAAGCGGCGCAGGAAGCGCCGTCATGGCTTTATGGCCAGGAACAGCACCAGGGACGGGCGCAAGGTTCTCAAGCGCCGAATTCTCAAGGGCAGGTGGCGGCTCACTGTCTGAGCGGCCCGTCCCCGGAGCCCAGAGGGAGACCGGGTTGGGGCTGCGCAGGGAACTGCGGCTGCGACATCGCACAGACTTCGATGCAGTATTCCGCAAGGGCCACGTTTGGAACAGCGGCCTGCTGGTGCTGAGAACCTTGCCCAACGGCCTGGACCACAACCGGCACGGATTCGTCACGAGCAAGCGGCTGGGGGGCGCCGTCGTCCGCAACCGGGTCCGCCGCCGTCTGCGCGAGGTTGTCCGCGCGCTGCCCCTGCGGCCTGGCTGGGACATCGTATTCTCCGCCAAGGTTCCCGCCGCGGCAGCCACCTTTCAAGAGTTGAAGCGAGCGGTAGTTGGTCTGCTTGGCAGGGCCGCCATCCAGCCCGCAGAGATGCCCCCGGAGACGAGCAGCACATGAAGCGGGCGGCCCTCTCACTCATTCGCTTCTATCAGCACCACGTCTCGCCTTCGTGGCCGGGGGCGTGCCGCTTCCAGCCCACCTGCTCGCACTTCGGCTACGAGGCGATAGAGCGCCACGGCTTGCTGCGGGGGACCTGGCTGACATTGTGGCGTCTTGTCCGCTGCAACCCGTTCAACGCCGGCGGCTACGACCCCGTTCCCTGACATTGGCGCAGGCAGAGACACTACCGAACCAAGGAGGAAAGAAGATCCGTTTACCAGGGCGCAGAGGCCCCGTGCTGTGGCTTTCCATGGCGGCTGCAATGGCTCTCGTTGCCACGGGGTGTGCCAGGATCGCCAGCCCCTCAGGGTGGGCCGGCCCCGTCAGCAGCGGCGGTATCGTCTACGCCAGCATCGAGAGCGGGAAGCTGGCCGCCCTGGATGTCTCGGCGTGTCTGGGGCAGCCAGCAACGTCGCCGAGCCCGGGCGCCACTGCATCGCCGGCAGCCACCGCCGCCTCCTCGCCGGGACCGAGCACTGCCGCATCGCCAAGCCCCACCCCTACGGCAGCGTGCGCTCCAAAGTGGGTCTTCCCGCCGAAGACCGACGAGGGCGATAAGCTGAAGCTGGAGGGGATATACGGCGCGCCGCAGGTCGGGAAGGATACCATCTACTTCGGCGCCTACGACGGCTACGTGTATGCCCTGAGCGCCAGCGATGGCAGCCAGCGCTGGCGGTTCGACACCGGCGCTCCGGTCATCGGCGGGCTGGCGCTGACGGAGGACAACCGGCTGTACGCAACGTCCACCAATGGCACGATCTACCTGCTGGACCCGGACAAGGGCAGCGAGGTCCACCGCTTCGACGCCGGCGCCGGCATTTGGGCGACGCCGCTGGTTACCAAGACGGCCGTCTACGTCGGCTCCGTCGACGGGAAGCTGCAGGCGCTCGATCCGATGACGCTGGCGCCTCTCTGGACACAGCCGTTCAAGGCCGGCGCCGGGCTCATCACCGACCCCGTGCCGGCCGACGAAAAAACTGTACTTGTGGGCGGCATAGACGAGAACCTTTACGCCCTGGACGCCGCGACCGGGACCCAGAAGTGGTCCTTCGGTGGCGGCAACTGGTTCTGGGGCCGGCCCCTCGTGGACAAGGGAACGGTCTATGCGCCGAACCTGGATGGGAACGTGTATGCCCTGGACGCCGCCAGCGGCAGCCGCAAGTGGACGTTCGTGGCGCCGGCGCCGGTCCGCTCGGCGCCGCTTCTGGCCGGCGGCCTGGTTGTGGTCATCGATAAGAACGGCAAAGCGTTCGGGCTGGACCCGGCGTCCGGTAAGGCCTCATGGGGGCCACCCCTTCTGAACAAGCCGGTCTTATCTGACCCCATGGTGTTCGGGGACAAGGTGCTGATCGTGGCGCAGGGGGGTGCCCTCTTTACTGTGAATCCGCAGGACGGGTCACTGGCGCCCGTGAATGTGACGGTGCCGTGATGACCGCCGGGACGGTCGCCACACCACGCCGGGGCAACTTCGCCCCCTTCGCCATCGTGCTTACGTTCGCCGTCGCCATCTTCGTGTTGCTCGCCGCCGGCCGCAACCCCTGGGACGATCTGTTCATCAACCCCCTGATCAACGCCCTTATCCTGCTGGACAAGGTGGTGCTGGGCCAGTTTGGCCTTGCCATCCTGATGTTCACCCTCATCCTGCGCGTGGCAACGGTCCCCTTTACGATCCGTCAGCTGGAGTCCACGCGCGCCATGCAGGCCGTGCAGCCGCAGATACAGGAGCTGCAGAAGAAGTACAAGGACCCCAAGCGGCGCCAGGAAGAGATGCTGCGGCTCTACAAGGAGCACAAGATCAACCCACTGGGCTGCGCCATGCCGCTGGTGATCCAGATGGTGGTGTTCATCGCGTTGTACCGGGCGCTGGTCTTCACCGTCGGCGGCAGCCCGGAGAGCCTCATCGGCCTCTCGCAGCGGCTGTACCCGTTCTCCTTCTTGCAGACGTCCGTGCCGCTGAACCAGCACTTCCTGTGGCTGGACCTGGGGGCCAAGGACACCACGTTCGTCCTGCCCCTCATCGTCGGGCTCTCCACCTACATGCAGCAGAAGATGACCCAGACGCCGAACGCCAGCGCCCAGATGCAACAGCAGCAGCAGATGATGACGTGGATGATGCCGATGATGCTGGTATTCCTGACGCTCAACCTGCCCAGCGGCGTCGGCGTCTACTGGGTGGCGTCCAACGTCTTCAGTCTCTTCGTCAGCTACTATGTCTACGGGCGCCGCGCCTTCACCTGGCGGCAGCTCCTGCTGCCCGGCGGACCGCCGGCCCCGGCGCCCGCCGCCAAGAAGCCCGCCGCCGACGACGAAGACGCGCCGTCACCGAAAGCCAAGGCCCGGGTGGAGTCCGCCCCGGAGACTCCAGCCGGCACAGAACCACAAGCGAGGGACCGCCATGGAAAGCGTAGAGGTAAGCGCAAAAACCGTCGATGAGGCCATCGATATCGCCCTGGCCGAGTTGGGCCTCAAGCGCAGCCAGGCAGAGATCGAGATCCTGACGCCGGGCAAGCCGGGCCTCTTTGGCCTGGGCGGCGAGCAGGCGCGCGTACGGGTGACGGCGCTGGAGGAGGGGACCGCCCGCCCGCATGTGGAGGAGGAGCACGAGGACCTGTCGGAGGAGGGCGCGATCGAGGTCAAGGGCCTGGAGTCCGAAGAGGTGCAGGCGGCCGACGACTATCTGCAAGAGCTGCTGCGCCTGATGGACACCGCGGCGGACGTAACGGTGCGGGTGCCGGAGACCGCCGCCGATGGGATGGGCCGGGCCACCGCCGTCTTGGACATCGAGGGTGAAGACCTGGGCCTGCTTATCGGCCGCCGCGGCAGCACCCTGGCCGCGCTCCAGTATCTGGTCAACGTCATGGTGACCCGCAAGCTGGGCAGCCGCGTGTTGGTCACCGTGGACGTGGAACACTACCACCGCCGCCGTGAAGAGACGCTGCGCGGCCTGGCCCGCCGAATGGCAGACCGTGTCCAGCACTCCCGCCGGCCGATGACCCTGGAACCGATGCCCGCCTCCGAACGCCGGATCATCCATCTGGCGCTGGTGGACGACCCAGACGTCACGACGGCGTCCGTGGGCCAAGGAGACGAGCGGAAGGTGGTCATCCGGCCGCGCGATGGACTCCCCGGCGGCCGGCCGTCCTACGGCCGCGGCCGCCCCCCCGGCATCTGATGCCGCCCGAGTTCCTGGTTGTCGGGCACGTCGTACAGGACCTGCTATCGGACAACGGCAGCTGGCGTCTCGGCGGCGCCGCGGCCTACGCCTCGACGCTCGCCCGTAACCTGGGCCTGCGGACAGCCGTGCTGACCGCCGCCTCGCCCGACGTGCCACTGGCCAAGCTGCTGCCCGGCATCGACTGCCACGTCGCCCCCAGCGGCTCCACCACGCAGATACGCAACATCTATGCGCCCGGCAGCAAGCGGCAGCAGTTCGTCCCCCGTTGCGCCGCCCGCCTCACGGCGGACCACCTGCCAGATGAGTGGCG
>JBGQEU010000131.1:0-5191 GCA_041496525.1 Dehalococcoidia bacterium | reverse complement strand
GCCCCGAACCTAGGGCCGGACGGCCGGAGTACTTTTAATCAGCGACGCCGAACTCGACCGTGTCGTCGATCCGGGCTTCGCTCCGCCGATGCCCGTGCGGTCATTCGTGGCGAATCTGCTGGCCTGGCACGTCGCCACGCACTAGGGCGAGATATCGGCCCTGAAAGGCGTCCAGGGCTTGAACAGCCTCGACCTTACGCACTAGCACGGCAAGCGCCGCAGCCCACGAACCAAGCAGACCGGTTATCCCTTATCACGAGGTAGGCCGTCCGGCGCGCTGCGCCCGGGCCACATGTCACATTTTATGGAAGGAAGCTGCTGCCGGAGGCAGCAAGTTAACCTGAGAGGAGAACGGTAATGGCGTACGGCATTATTCATCACTTCCCTGGCGGCACGAAGGAACAATACGAAGCGTCAATCGCGGCGGTGCATCCCAGCAGAGACCGCTTGCCGGATGGCCAGGTTGTTCATGTGGCCGGTGCGTCGGCTGGTGGCTGGACAATCGTGGCGGTCCACGACTCGAAAGAGAGTTGGGAGCGGTTCCGCGATGGCATTCTGATGCCCCGAATGCGGCAGGGCATCTCGGGCGGGTTCAGCACGCCACCAGAGGAAACGGCCTTCGAAGTCCACAACCTGCAGCCGTAACAGGCTGTTCCGGGGACCCGCGCCTCACGGTCGGGCCCTTCCTTGATTTTGAATCTGAATCGTGTGTATGTAACCGCCTGTTGTGGTAGATTCCGCCGTGCTGACAACAGTCTTGATACGGCGTCCAGCGCTGCGGCGGCCTGCTGGTGCATGGCGGGGGTGATCACTCAGCCTAGCGCGGGCTCCTCAACTACAAGGCCTCGCCCATTCTGGCGCCAAACCGGAAGCTACGCTAAGACAATCGGACTCCCGAATCTGAGTTAACGCCGATATCATGACTGCCGATTGTCCGCTCGCAAGCGCACCCGCACACGCAGTCCGCCCGCAAGGCATCCCACGACGATGACGTCGATCAGCGCAAATAGGGATGCATTCTCCGCGAGCAGGCCCAGCACACCGGCCAGCATGATCATCAGCAGCAACGCGAGCAGCGCCAGCAACGTCGATGACTTCCCGGGCTAAATCCGATTCGGTTGGCAGGGGTGCCAGGTCCTATCTTCCATCGATAAGTGAGACCCCTTTGGCGCCGCTTGTGTTACATGCCGCTGTCGCCAGTTGAGCAAATCGCCCCACACAGTTGGTCTAGGAGCGCCAAGCGTCTTATAGATACGTCGAAGCGCGTTCGATCGGTGCAGCAATATGTGCTCGTCTCCCGCCGGATCAAATTCTTGGGCCTCACAGCCTGCCGGCGCAATCGCCAGTAACAATTTCCCCCACTTGACCGTCAATTAACTAAACGCATACGATTTGTCCAATGCGATACCTAACCTTTGTTCTGATCACAGCGATAGCTTTCAGCGTCGTTGCCTGCGGGAAGTCTGATGCACAAAAGGCGTCGGATGCCTTGAGCCAGGGCCTGCAGGCGCACGGTGCTGGCCGCTTTGACGAGGCGATTACGGCGTATCGGAAAGTGTTGACGTATGACCCCCAGAACAAATACGCCTTCTACAACCTGGGGCAGATTGACCAGGTATCTGGCCGGCCGCTGCCGGCGGAGAACAACTATCGCCTGGCCCTGAGTATCGACCCCGACTTCGCTCCAGCGCTGTTCAACCTCGGGATCATCCGCGCGAACGCAGGCGATGTTCAGAGCGCCCTGCAACTGTACCGGCATACGATTGAAGTGGAGCCGACCGCCGCCGGCGCGCACCTCAACCTTGGCCTGTTGCTCCGTTCCCTGGGCCAGACGACGGAGGGGGACGTAGAGGTACAGCGCGCCATTGAGCTAAACCCATCGTTCGGACAACCGGCTACACCCGTCCCCGGCTCTTCGGCAACCCCCACCCCCACTGGATAGCCACGAGCGATAGCGTGCGTGCCTGGCGAGCAGCGATCGCACAGAACCAAGGGGACGGCCCGCACGGCAGCCTGGCGTGACAGCCGTCGCGTCCAAACACTGACCTCCGCTTTCAAGCGAATCACCAATAACGAAGGCGCCCTCAGTCTCGTTCTGCTCCTGGCCGCCCTGGCCTTCAACCTGTACTACCTGCGGTCGGAGGTGACGATCCAGGCGCCGAAGATAAACGACGGCATCCTGCACCTGATTGTCCTGCGACAGACGGGCGAAGCGTTGTCTCACGGATGGGATCCCACCGACTTCTGGCTCAAGCCGGTCGCCATGGGGTACGCCCTGTTCCACTACTACCAGCACCTGGGGTACCTGATTCCGGCGCTGTTCAACCGCATGCTGGCCGGCTCCATCTCGCCCGAGCACCTCCTGGACTGGACCACCTACGTGCTGCTGGTCCTCTTTCCGTTGTCCATCTACTGGTCCCTGCGCAGGGTGGGGTTCGGGCGGGTGACGAGCGCCTGCGCGGGCCTGGTGGCGCCGCTCCTGGCCACGAACAGCCTCTACGGTCTGGACTACAACAGCTACGTCTGGCGCGGCTGGGGCCTCTATACGCAGTTGTGGGGCATGGTGCTGCTGCCGCCCGCCGTGGCCCAGGGGTACGTGGCCCTGCGCGATGGCCGCGGCTACGTGCTGGCCGGGGCGCTGCTGGCGGCCACGCTGCTGGCCCATGTCATTTACGGCTACCTTGCCGTCGGCTCCGTGCTGCTGTTCGTTCTCCTCTCGCCGTCACCGAGAGAGATCCTGGCCCGCGGCAGGCGGGTGTTGCTGCTGCTCGGCGTCGCCCTGCTGCTCACCTCGTACTTCCTCATTCCCCTGCTGCGCGACAGCGCCTATCTCAACCGCGGCGTTTGGGAGTTGCCCGAGAAGTATGACTCCTACGGCGCCGGCTGGGTGCTGGGCAAGCTGGTGACGGGCGACCTGTTCGACTACGGGCGCTGGCCGTCTCTGACGGTGCTGGGCGCGGCCGGTCTGGCCTTCTGCCTCTGGAACTGGCGCCGGGAGATGTATCGCCTGCCCGTGGCGCTCTTCCTGCTCTGGCTGCTGGTCTATTTCGGCCGCCCGACCTGGGGCTTCCTGTTCGACCTGCAACCGTTGGGCAACGACCTGTACTTGCACCGCATCATCGGCGGCGTGCACCTGGCGGGGATTGTCCTCATCGGCATCGGCCTCGCCCTGCCGTGGCGGTGGGCGCTGTCCCGCGGCGGTGGACGCTATCTCCTGCTCGCGGCCGCCTTCACGGCGCTCGTGCTCTTCCCCGTCTACAAGGAACGCGCCGACTACCTCAACCAGAATCAGACGCTACTTGAATTCAACCGCGACTCTTACCAGTCCGAGCAGCGCGACCTGTCGCAGCTCACCGACACGATAAAGGCCAGCGGGCCGGGGCGTGTGTACGCCGGGTTGGCGGGCACGTGGGGGAAGGACTACAAGGTGGGCTCTGTGCCCGTGTTCTCCCTGCTCAACGTCAGCGGGCTGGACATGCTGGGCTACACGTATTTCTCGTTCTCCTTCAACGCCGACGTGCAGGTGATCTTCGACGAGACCCGCAAGGCAGACTACGAGGTCTTCAATGTCCGCTACGTGGTAGCGCCGAAGGACCATCCTTTCCCGGACTTCGTGAAGCCCGTGAAGGACTTCGGCCGCCACCGGCTCTACCAGGTGGACACCGGCGGCTACTTCTCGCTCGTGGGCTCCGACGTGGCCTTTTCCGGAGGCAAGGATGACTTCTACCCGGCCGCATCCACCTGGCTGCGCAGCGCTCTGCCCCAGAACGGCCAGTACCCGGCCCTCTTCCTCACCGGCCACGCGCCGGCGGGAAGCTCCGAATACCCCCTAGCGACAGCCCCGGACGTGATCCCGCGCCTGCAGTCCGCGCCCGGCCCCGCGCGCGGGCGCATCGTCTCGCAGACGGTCGGCGACAACGACTACACGTCCGTGGTGCAGGTGGAGCGGGACAGCTATCTGCTCTTGAAGGTCACCTATCACCCCGGCTGGCGCGCCTACGTGGACGGCGACCGCGCCGACACCGTGATGCTGATGCCCAGCTACGAAGGTGTGCGGCTGGGCCCCGGCTCACACCTGGTCCGCTTCGAGTACAAGCCGCCGCCCCTGAGGCACTTCCTGCTGGTCCTGGCCCTCCTGGGCCTGCCCCTGATGGGACTGATCGAGTGGCGGCGCGAGCAGATCGCGGCGTACGTGAGGCGGCGGCAGGACGCCGGCCGCCTGCCGCGCATCGGGTGGCCGGGCCGCCGCCCGGCCGGCTGACGGCGCTCTCCCTACGGCCGGCGCTCACCGACCCTGCCGGCCGGAGAACTAAGAGGGGCGATGCCCTTTCGGACACCGCCCCTCTGAACTGAACCCTTTGGCTTCCCTACTTGGTCACCATAGGTCGTACCCCGGCACCGCTAGTTGCCCACGCAGACATATCGGAAGGGCCTGGCCGCTGTTGACCTGATAATGAATGAACTGGCGCTGACGTTCTCCACTGTCCATCTGTCGTCGGAACTTGAAGAAGTGCTCGAACCGCTGACCGTGCAGAAATAGCTAGTGGGACCGGAGAAGATCGCGGATCCTGTCAGCGTTATGGTCGTGGTACTAGCAGATGCCCCTGACCCTACGACCATGTGCGGGCTGGTTAGCTGCACCTCGAACGCCGCAGCCGGGACGCTGTTATCCAGGGTGAACGCCATTGTTTTGGAGAAGTTGGCACCCGCCGTCCTTTGATACCGAACGGCCACCTTATCGCTCACCGCAAAGGTCGCCGTGTTGGTAGTGTCGCTACACGTGGTGGCGGAAGAGCCCGTAATGGGGCAGCTGATGCCAGTTGTCGCGCCGTTCTTATAGACAATGAACGTGCCGGTGTTGCTGCTACCAGGGGCCGAGCTGAGCGTGACGGTGAAATTGCCGACCGTTCCTGCGGTGAGCACCGTGTAATCGCACGTTCCCGGGTTAGTAGTAGTCGCGGCAACGCAACTCGTACCTTCGAGGGAGGCGAAGAGCGCCGTCGAGTTGATGGAGGTGCTTGCGCTCGTCCCCGAGGTGTAGAGAGTCGTTGTCGTGGTGCTCGCTTGAGTTTGCTCATAGACGTTCGCACCCGCGCCAGCCGCGCCGGTCGGGCCGGCTGCACCGGATGGGCCAATTGCGCCGCTCGGGCCTACGCCGCCGGTGGGGCCTTCGCCGCCGGTCGGGCCTGCG
>JBGQEU010000130.1:0-5214 GCA_041496525.1 Dehalococcoidia bacterium | reverse complement strand
GATCGAATGGAGCCACGCCTTCGGCGGCATCCCCGTCTACATCCCGTCGGCGGACCGGCAATGGGTGGTGAGGCCCGACCCGGTCGTACGCTGGTATGAGGGCTCCCAGGAGGTCCTGCCCGGCCTGACGCTGGTGCAGTGCGGCGGCCATTTCGAGGGCAGCGCGGTGCTGCACTGGGCGGACGGCGCCGAAGGCCGGGGCGCGCTACTGACCGGCGATACGATCTCCGTCGTTCAGGACCGCCGCTACGTCACGTTCATGCGCAGCTACCCCAACTACATCCCCCTCTCAGCCGCAGCCGTCCACGGTATCCTCGATGCCCTGCGGCCGTATCGCTTCGACCGCATATACGGTGGCTGGTGGCAGAGCGACGTGCGAGAGAACGCCAGACAAGCCCTGGAGATCTCCGCCGAGCGCTACATCCGCCAGATCGGCGGCTGAGCGCCGCCTTCACGCCGTGTAGGGGCGCACGGCCAGGCGCCCCTAACAGAGTGCTGAAAAAGGCTCGTGGCGGGCTTGTGGTTCGACCAGCTCACCACGAGCGGAATCTGTGAACCGCTCACTCTGAGCCTGTCGAAGGGCGAGCGTGGAGTTGTTCGGGACCCTGCTAACGACCGCGCACCGAGGCTACAGCTTCCCGATAAGCGACTTCAGAAGCGCTCGCGTCCGCGCCAGCGACGCCGGCGCGTCGTCACCCACAGGGAAGGCTCCGGCCAGGAAGTCCGTGGCGCCCGCGCCGGCGATGCCCCGCAGCTGCTTCTCCACCGCCGCCTCGTTGCCAATTAGCGCCACGTCTGCCGGTCCGGCCGCGCCTTCAATGTTCAGCACCCGCTGGTAGTTCGGCAGCGTGCCATATATCTGGAACGACCGGGCGGCCTTCTCTCTGGCCGCGGCCACGTCGTCGGTGACCGCGACGGGCAGGCCGGCCACGACGCGGGGCCGGGGCCGCCCCGCCGCCTGGGCCGCGGCGCCAATTCTCGGCACGATGTGCGTCTCCAGTGTTTTTGGTCCCGCCATCCACGTCACCGTACCGTCCGCCATCTCTCCCGCCAGCCGCAGCATAACGGGCGCCAGAGCGGCAATGAGGACGGACGGCGGCGGCGTTCCCGGCACCTGGGCAGAGGCGCGCACACGGAAGAACTCGCCCTCAAACGAGCAGCGCCCTTCCTTGAGCAGCGGCTGCAGGACGGAGAGGTACTCCCGCATGTGCGCAGCCGGACGGTCGTACGACAGACCGAGCATGCCCTCCACGACCGGCCGGTGGGAGAGGCCGATGCCCAGCGTGAACCGCCCGTTGGTGGCGGCCTGCGCCGTCAGCGCCTGCTGCGCCATGATCACCGGGTGCCGCGGGTACGTCGGTACCACCGAAGTGCCGATTTCGATGCGCGTTGTCCTCTGCCCCGCTAGCGCCGCCACCGTAACCACATCCGGCCCGAACACCTGCCCGTACCAAATGCTGTCGAATCCGTCCTCTTCCGCCTCCACTGCACCGCGCAGGTGGGCCTGCACATCGTTCGCGCCGCCGTAGAACATCGCCAGTCGCATCCCTGCCTCCATATCTTGCGGACTGGCAGCAAGGATACGGGCGTCATGACGCCGGTGTCAAAAGGCACAGACCTAACGATTCCTTAACCGAAGTCCGTTGACATTTTCCCCGATATCGATTTGAATGAAGGTGGCCTAATCCGCCGGATGGCGGAGCGGGGGAACCACTCAGCCTGGGGTGAATTCGCCGCCTTTGGCGGGGGAAGGGCAGGCCTCTCAGCCCTAACCCGGCAGCTAACCTCGCCGGCCACTGAGACGGCCACGCGTATCGAGAGCCTGCCCGCCCCACGACAGGCCTCGGCACCGGGGTCCAGATAGAGAAGGAGGAATGCTGTGCGTTTCTCGCAGCGTGCACGCAAGAATCTGGATCTGGCAACCCTGCTCAAGGTCTGCCCGCAGTGCCTGGGGGACTTGGTCTTTCGCTCCGATTTCTCCGGCGACTACTACCGCTGCCTCCAGTGCGACGCGAGGACCGAGCCCAGGAGCCGCATCGGCAGGCTGCCTGATCTGCTGCCGCGGCCCGTTCCCGGCATCGACTCCTTCCCCGGCGTCGATGAGATCACACCCGAAGTGCTGATGGGCTGATGCCGGCCGGCACCGCGACGCCCCTGCTGCAAGACCGCTGGCAGACAGAGGGCCGGTCGCCCTTACACCGGTCTCGGCCGCGGAGAGTTCGGGGGCACGGGCCGCTGACCGCGACCGCTGCTCGCCCTACGGCAAGGACGAATTCCCTGCCCGTTGCCTCGGTGACGGCAAGACGTTTGGCCCCTTCCTGCGTGACTTAAGGCACTGCGGGCGGCCCGTAGCCTCCGTGTAGGATAAACTCAGGCCGGGCACACGAACGCCTCGTCCCGGATCTGCCTCAGGCGGACGGGCGTTGAGGGCTGTCCAGCCCCAGAACTGGAGGCAAGCATGATCAAGAAGATCGTCGTCCCGCTGGATGGTTCAGAGCTGGCGGAGGGCATTCTCCCGTACGTAAGGGAACTCGCCTCCCGCACGGGGGCGGAGGTCGTCCTCCTGACCTGCATCCTGGGCGTGGGCGTGTGGGATGCCACAGTGATGGCGCCGATGTTGGACAAAGAAGAGGAGCTGGCCAGGGCCTATCTGGACAAGAAGGTAGTGGATCTGCGGGGGAGTGGGCTCAATGTCCTCGCCCGCATCGTCCGGGGACCCGCCGCCGAAGCCATCCTGGCCGCCGCTCGGGAAGACGCGGCTGGCCTCATCGCCATCAGCACTCACGGCCGGTCCGGGCTGTCGCGCTGGCTCTTCGGCAGCGTGGCGGGCAAGATCGTGCAGTCTACGGACCTGCCCTTGCTCGTCGTCCGGCCGACGGAAGAGCAGCCACGGGCGTCTGTCCAGGTCCGCAAGATCCTGGTGCCGCTGGACGGTTCTGAGGTCGCGGCGGCGGTGCTCCCATTCGTGGAGGACCTGGCGAAGGCGATGGGCGCTACCGTTGTCCTGTTCAACGCCATCGCACCGATGGCCGCCTATCCTGGCTTCGAGACTGCCCAGCCGGCGCTGGTGGGCCGGGTGATCGATGAGATGCAGGAGGACGCCCGCCAGTTGCTGAGGCGCGTCGCCAAAGAGATGGAAAGCCGCGGCGTGCAGGCCAGCATGGTGGTGACGGTAGACCTGGCGGTAGACGGCATCCTCCATGCCGCCGCCGAGACCGGCGCCGACCTCATCGCCATCGGAACGCACGGCCGCTCCGGCCTGGGGCGGATGATCCTGGGCAGCGTGGCGGACGGAGTGGTCAGACGCAGCACCGTTCCCTGTCTACTGGTAAACGCCAGGGAGCCGGGCGGCGAATAGACAGGCTCTCACGCTCATCCCCGCATGGCTGTAGAATGTGGCCAGCGCATCTGCGCACCATTGAAGGCGCAGCCGGCTGAACAATACAGATCCAGGAGAGCTACGGAGGCGCGTATGCCGCGTGAAGGCCAAAGACCCCATTTCTCCCGCACTCTGCGCGTCCGGAACATCAACCAGGTCGGCGTCCTCGCCTCCGTCCTCAGCGTCATCGCCAAGCACGGCGGCAACGTCGGTGACATTCGTACTGTGCATCAGGGGCGCACCTCCATGGTCCGCGACATCGACCTCGTCGTCGATTCTCTCGATGAGCTGGACGTCATCCTGGCCGAGCTCGAGAAGATGGCGGAGACGGCGGTCCTGGAGCTGCGGGACGAAGTCTTATCCGCACACGTCGGCGGCAAGATCCGGGTGGTCTCCCGCCTGCCCATCGAGACCGTTGCCGACCTCGGCCGGGTGTACACGCCGGGGGTGGGAGAGGTCTGCCGCCGCATCCACGAGGACCCGGAGCTGGCGGACCACTACACAATTATCCCTAACACCGTGGCCATCGTCAGTGATGGCTCCGCCGTCCTGGGCCTGGGCAACCTTGGCCCCCTGGCGGCGATGCCGGTGCTGGAGGGCAAGGCGGCGCTGCTGGCTCACCTCGTCGGCGTCAACGCTTTCCCCATCGCCCTGCGCAGCCAGGACCCCGACGACATAGTCGCCGCCGTCGCCGCCATCTCCCCGTCCTTCGGCGTCATCCAGCTGGAGGATATCGCTTCACCCCGCTGCTTCGATATCGAGCCCCGCCTGCAGGCCAGCGTGGACGTCGCCGTCTTCCACGATGACCAGCACGGGACGGCGGCCGTTGTCCTGGCGGCGCTGATCAACGCCTGCCACCTGGTGGAGGCTTCGCCGCACAACCTGCGCATCGGGCAGATCGGCCTGGGCGCCGCCGGCCTGGCCATCGCCCGCGCCGTCATGCACTTCGCGGGCAACCCGGTATTGGGTGCGGACAAGCTGCCGGAAGCAGTGCAGCGGCTGGTGGCCGGCGGCGGCGTCGCATCCGACATCGACGAGATCTGCGGCACCTGCGACGTGGTGATAGCCACGACGGGCCGGCCGGGCCTCATCACCCCCGCCATGATCCGGCCGGGACAGATTGTCTTCGCGCTCTCCAACCCCCGTCCGGAGATCGGCGCCAGAGAGGCGATGGAGGCCGGGGCGCGGATGGCCGAAAACGGGGCCCAGATCAACAACCTGCTGTGCTACCCGGGCGCCTGCCGCGGCCTGCTCGACACCGGCGCCACGCGCTCACCCGACGAGGTGTTCCAGGCGGCCGGCCGGGCCATCGTATCCATGACGCCGCCTGGCAACCTGCTGCCGGACGCTCTCCAGCGCTCGGTCCACGCCGGCGTGGCCCGCAGCGTGGCCCGCACCTGCCTGGAGTTGGGCGTCTCCAGCCGCGAGCTGGCCCCGGACTACTTCGCGGAGGAGTAGCATCATTCCCAAGTTGGGACATGAAGATGCTGCGGTGACAGGCCGGGGTGGGGATTCCGTCAGAGGATCCGGACCTGGATTAGCGCCCACTGTTCGGCACCGGCCCCAACCGCGATCAGATCGCCGCCGGCCGCCTCGCCACAGGCTTGCCGCCGCGCATCTGCCTGCCGCCGCCGGGGCCGTCATCGCCCTGGCGACGCTGGCGGGCGTATTCGCCACACCGTCTAACAGCGGCCTGCTCCGTCCGCCGGTAAGCGCACAGGGAGTTGACCCGGGGCCGCACCACGTCCCCGGTCGTGTGATCGTCCGCCTGCGGGAAGAATCCCCCTCGCCGTACGCCGCGGCGTCTGTGCCCGGCGTCTGGGTGGATAGGCTAT
>JBGQEU010000129.1:0-5240 GCA_041496525.1 Dehalococcoidia bacterium | reverse complement strand
GCCCTCCACGTTCAGGTACGTGCTCTGCTGGCCGGCGAAAGATGCCTCCGCCAGGTCCTCTGCCGTGGCCGAGCTGCGGACGGCCACCGGCCCGCCGCCCATCTCCCGGTAAGCGCGGGTTATCTGGCTGGCGACGTCGCCGGGCATGGGGGCGGCGGTGACGAGACTCTTGACTTCGGTGGCTGCGCGCTGCAACGCGGCGCTGTTGTTGGGATCTATCCGAGATAGAATCTCTTGCATCTGCTGCGTCAACCCCGACTGCTCTATGAAATGGAAGTAGACGTGGGAGGTGACGACAAAGCCGGAGGGAACGGGAATCCCCGCCTTCGTCAGTTCTCCCAGGTTAGCACCCTTGCCACCAACGAGACCGACGTCATCCTTGTCCACTTCGCTGAACCAGGCGACGAGCTTCATCGATGTCCTCCCTTAGCTACGACTCCTGCAAGACCACCGCAGCAGCACAGAAGATTATAGCCAATGGCGGGATATTCGCAAAGCAAATTGGGGCCGGGCATCCACATAGAGGCCATCAATTTTCCAAATCTTCACCCGAGGCCGGTGCGGGTGGCGTCGATGACCGCTATTCGACGGTGACGGTCTTGGCCAGGTTGCGCGGCTGGTCCACGTCGCATCCGCGGCGGACGGCGACGTGGTACGAGAATAGCTGCAGGGGGATAGACGTGAGGACGGGCCCCAGCAGGGGCGATACCTCCGGCAGGAATATGACACGGTCAGCCTTATCCGCCAGCTCGTCGTCGCCGGCGGTGCCGACGGCGATCACTGTGCCTTCTCTGGCCTTTACCTGCTGGATGTTGCTCATCATCTTGTCCCGGAGGCCGTCGCGGGGGACCAGGGCCACCACCGGCATCTCCTGGTCGATCAAGGCGATGGGCCCGTGCTTCATCTCGCCGGCCGGATAGCCCTCGGCGTGGATGTAGCTGACCTCCTTCAGCTTCAGCGCCCCTTCTAAGGCCACGGGGTACTGGATGCCGCGGCCCAGGAAGAGGAAGTTGCGACAGCGGAAGAACTCGTGCGCGAGCCGTTCATACTCTGCCTCTCGTCCCACCACTTCCCCCGCCAGCTTGGGCAGGCGGGCCAGCGGCTCCAGGAGCCCCCCCATGCGCTCGCGGTCGATGATTCCTCGCTCTTGCCCCAGGTAACAGGCGAGCAGGTAGAGGACGGAGATGGCGGCGGTGAATGTCTTGGTGCTCGCCACCCCGATCTCCAGGCCGCACCGGGTGTAGAGGGCGGCGTCTGCCATGCGGACCGCCTGGCTTTCGACGACATTGCAGACTGCAATCTGCAGACAGCCCTTACGCTGCGCCTCCTCCATCGCGGCCAGGGTGTCCACCGTCTCACCAGACTGGCTGACGGATATCAAGAGCGTGTCCGGGCCGATGATCGGGTCACGGTAGCGGAACTCGGAAGCGTTGTCCATCTCCGCGGGGAGGCCGGCGATCTGCTCGATGTAGTGGCGGCCGATCATGGCGGCGTGCAGGCTGGTTCCCATGCCTACCAGGAGGACGCGCTTGATCCCAGCGATCTGCGGCGCGCTCAGCCCCAGTTCATCCAGGTCCACCCGCGCTTCGCTGAAGATGGCCCGGCCCCGAATGGTATCCAGTATCGCCTCTGGCTGTTCGGCGATCTCCTTCTGCATGAAGTGCTTGTAGCTACCTTTGGCGGCGGAGACGGGGTCGTACGGGACCTCCTGTGGCTTCGGGGAAAACGCCACGCCGTGACGGCTGTAGGTGACTTCGCGGGCGGTCACGCGGGCGACATCGCCGTTCTCCAGGAAGACGAGGCGTCTGGTGTGGGGCAACAGGGCAGGCAAGTCGCTGGCCACGAAATGTTCGCCCTGGCCGTAGCCAATAACGACGCCGCCGGCGTTGCCGATCCTGGCGGCCACTATCGTTCCCGGTTCGGAGGCGCTCATGGCCAGGATGGCGTGGGCCCCGGCTAACTCGCCGGACGCCCGCACCATGGCCGCGTGCAGGTCGAGGCCCTCCCCGATGTACTCCTCCAGCAGGTGTGGGATGACTTCTGTATCCGTGTCCGAGACGAAGGCGTGGCCGCTGCGCACGAGCCTTTGCTTCAGCTCCTGGTGGTTCTCTACGATGCCGTTGTGAATCACGACCACCTGACCGGAGCAGTCCGGATGCGGGTGGGCGTTGACGTCACTCGGCCGTCCGTGGGTCGCCCAGCGCGTGTGGCCGATGCCCTGGCGGCCGCCGGGCCAGCGCTCTTCCAGCTGCGAGGTGAGGCCGGCCAGCTTGCCCTCCCGCTTGTGGATCGTGAAGCCACCCTTCTCTTCCAGCACCGCGATGCCGACGCTGTCGTAGCCGCGGTATTGAAGGCGGCGGAGGCCATCCAGGAGGATAGGCGCTGCCTCTTGCTCGCCTACATAGCCTATGATCCCGCACATAAAGTTGTCCTCCGGCCTGGAGCGCCCATCTGCAGTTCTTCAGTGGCGGTGGAAGAGATCCGGCCCGTCTGTTCTTCTAACGACGGACGAACGCCGGCGGTTGCGGATCAAGAGAGCGTGCCGGCTGTAGACTCTTGCGTGAGAGCGGCCTCGCGGACGCGCTGTACTACCGCTTCCACCGCAGAGTCAGGAGTGGAAGCGCCGGCTGTGACCCCCACGCGCCGGCAGCCGCGCAGCCAACCCTCTTCCAGTTCGGCCGCGGTCTCAATGTGATAGGCGGTCACTCCCTCGTCCAGGCACACCTCGAGCAGGTGCCGGGTGTTCGCGCTGGTCTTGCCGCCCACCACCAGCATTAGGTCCACCTCCTGGGACAGTTCCCTGGCCGCCGCCTGCTGGCTGGAAGTGACGTTGCAGAGCGTGTTCACCAGCCGCAGCTCGCTGATCTCTCCCATGTGGGTCTTCATGAGCTGCGAGACGAACGCTGAGAACCGCTCCGGGCTCTGGGTCGTCTGCGAGATGACGGCCACGCGGGTGGGCAGCTTCTTCGGGATGGGGTCGCCGTCGCGTATCGCTACTGCCTTGTCGCCGGCCCAGCCCAGGACGCCCTTCACCTCGCGGTGGTTGGGATCGCCGAAGACGAGGACCGTGAACCCGGCTTCCGCCATCTTGCGCGCCCAGCGCTGAGACCGGGTGACGATGGGGCAGGTGCCGTCGATGATCTGGGCCCCCGTAGATCGCACGTCATCGAGCACCGCCGGACCTACGCCGTGGGCAGTTATAGCGATGGGCCGGGAGTCGTTCTCCGGCTTGACGCCTGTGCGGATCCCCTTCTCCTCCAGGTCCTGCACGACCTGGGGGTTGTGGACGATGGGGCCGACGCTGATGATTTCACCCTTGTCCTGCGCGGCCTTTTCCATGATGTCGATGGCGCGCCGCACCCCCCAGCAGAACCCCATATCCTTGGCCAGCAGTATCTCCATGTCTACTTTTCTCCCTCAGCAGTGGTTGGAACAGATTGTGCCGCCGCTCCTGCGTATGCGCCGCGGTACTCCGGTGGCAGGAGTGCCGCTATCTGTCTCATTATAGTCTCCGTGCCATCCAGCACGTCCTTCTTCGTAATCCGGTGGGGCCTGGCCAGCGTGAAAGGCTTGCCGAAAGAGATGACCGCGTGGTTGCGACGGAGGATGTCGCGGGGCAGCTTGATGCGCTCGGTGCCCCATATGGCGACGGGCACGACCGGCGCACCAGATCGCAGCGCGATGAGCGCGGAGCCCGGCTCCCCGCTTTCCAGCCCACCACTGCGGCTGCGCGTGCCCTCCGGAAACATGCCCAGCACATGGCCGTTTCTCAAGGCCTCCTGCGCCCTTCGCAAGGCCTGCAGGTCGGCCTCGAAGCGGCGGACGGGGATCATGCCCGCCATGCGAAACAAGCCGCCGACGATGGGCGTGCTGAACCACTCCATCTTGGCCATCCAGGCGATGCGCCGGGGTGTCGCTTCGGTCAGGAGCGGCGGGTCGGCGTTGTTCAGATGGTTCGCCGCCAGGATGAATGCCCCTTTGCGCGGCACGTTCTTCCGGCCCCGAATGTCCCGCCTGCAGTTCAGCCAGAGCAGGGCGTGGATCCAGAGCATGTTCAGGTCATAGAAGACAGCGACGAGGAAGTCCTTTATCACCGCTCCTCCACCAGCTCCAGCACCCGCTCCAGCACCTGGTCCTGCGTCAGTCCGTCCGTGTTGATGACCACGGCGTCATCCGCCGGCCGCAGGGGCGAGATGGACCGCTGGCTGTCGATGCGGTCGCGCTGCTGCAGGTCCTTCAGCACCATCCCTCTGGTCACGTCCCGGCCCAGCGCCGCGAACTCCTCGTAGCGGCGCTGGGCCCGTTCCTCCAGTGAGGCATCCAGGTAGACCTTGAGGTCGGCGTTGGGAAGGACAACCGTGCCGATGTCGCGGCCGGCCATCACCATGGGCTGGCGGCCGGCGATCTCCCGCTGCAGCCTGACGAGAGCGTCCCGGACGCCGGCGACTCGCGAGACCAGGGAGACGGCGTCTTCCACCTCCGGCAGACGGAGTCTGGGCGTCACGTCCTCGCTGTCAACACGGATCGTCGAACCTTCGTGCGCGCCGGGCGGGGGCAGGGTCACTTCCATGCGTACAGAGGATGCGAGACGGCTGAGCGCCTCCTGGTGGTTGAGATCGATTCCGCGCTGGAGGGCGGCCAGGGTGATGGCCCGGTACATGACGCCGGTGTCCAGGAACGGATACCCGAGCTTCGCCGCCAGGCGCCGGCCGATGGTGCTTTTCCCGGATGCCGCTGAGCCGTCCACGGCGATAACGCGGGGCTTGGAGCTAGTTTGTCGCGAAGGCCCGCCCGTTTCTGCGGCGGCCGTGGCCAAGTTCGTTTGGCAAAATGTGGGGCTTCGGTGGTTCAGTGTACGGCCATTCCGGAATCCACAGACCACTATCCCAACGGGCACTTTGCGGTCTCACCCATCCGTTCGATTATAGGTGAGGCTACACTGACCCAGCAAGGCGGGGGCGCGCGAGGCGCAGGGGCGCAGCGCCCATAGACACGGATGTCGATAGCGTCTCGGGGCCATCGGCGGCCGGCGGCCAGCCGGCCGATTGCGCGGGTGAAGCGCCCCTACCAGGCAGGCCTGTCCGGACGCTGCGAACGCCACCGCGCCAGGCCGAGTGTGGCGCCTGCGCCGAGACCGGCGAGCGCGGCGGCGATGCTGAGGACCAGCAGCCAATCAGTGCCTCCGCCGGTCTCGGATGCCGGCGGGGAATCAGAGCGGGGCGGCGCCGGCCGCACATTGG
>JBGQEU010000128.1:0-5264 GCA_041496525.1 Dehalococcoidia bacterium | reverse complement strand
CGATGGCGTTGAGCGCCATGGGGGAGAGCCCCGCGTACCCGTCGCCGGAGAACAGGTTCTTTCCCCCTTTCCAGAGTGACAAGTGCACGTGCATGCCGCTCCCGTTGTCGCCGAACAGGGGCTTGGGCATGAAGGTGGCGACCTTGTTGTGCTTACGGGCGATGTTTTTGACGATGTACTTGTACCAGAGCACCTTGTCGGCCATGTCCGTCAGGCGGTCGAACTTCATGTCGATCTCGCACTGGCCGGCCGTGGCCACCTCGTGGTGGTGGACCTCGATAGGGATGCCCACGCGCTCCATGGCCAGGATCATCTCGCTGCGGATATCCTGCAGGGAGTCGTGTGGGGGCACCGGGAAGTAGCCCTCCTTGAAGCGCGGCTTGTAGCCCAGGTTGGGGTTCTCTTCGCGGCCCGTGTTCCATTCGCCTTCGATGGAGTCGACGTAGTAGTAGCCGCTGTTCTCCGTCTGGTCGAAGCGGATGTCGTCAAAGATGAAGAACTCCAGCTCCGGTCCCCAGAAGGAGGTATCGGCGATGCCGGTGGAAGTGAGATACTGCTCTGCCTTCTTGGCGATGTAGCGGGGGTCTCGCGTGTAAGGCTCGTGCGTGAGGGGGTCCTGGATATCGCAGATGAGGGATAGGGTAGGGATCGCGCAGGCGGGGTCCAGGCGGGCCGTGGCCGGGTCCGGGATCAGGATCATGTCCGATTCCTGGATCTTCTGGAAGCCGCGGATGCTGGAGCCGTCGAAGCCGATGCCGTCTACCCAGATGGATGTCTCTATGTCTTCCAGCTCCTGCATCTCCCGGGGCGGGATGGAGAAGTGCTGCCAGAGGCCGGGCAGGTCGTTGAACTTGAGGTCGACGATCTGGATGCTCTCCTTCTTGATCAGATCGGCGACTTTCTGAGCGTCTTGTGGCGTCAAGTTGTGCTCCTTGCGTTATGACTGCGAGCCTGATTATAGTGGGCGCCTTTCTTACGGCGGGGTCCGGCAGGTTACATATGTGTTACACCGGGACCACACGGGGCGCCGGTGGGGGCGGGCAGCAGCCCCGCCACCATACGCGACTGTGCGCCTTAGACCGCGGCGTCGCCCCTTTCACCGGTGCGGACGCGGATGGAGTCCGAAATCGGAATGAGGAAGATCTTGCCGTCGCCGATGTTTCCGGTGCGCGCCGCGTCGCAGATTATCTTCACCACCCGGTCGCAGGCGTCGTCTTTGACCACGACCTCTATCTTGACTTTCGGTAGCATGTCTACGGTGTACGTCTCGCCGCCGCGTCCCATGTGTACGATCCCCTTTTGAACGCCGCGGCCCGTCACATGAACGATGTTCATACCGGTGAACCCGGCGGCGGCAAGGGCGTCCTTCACGTCGTCCAGCTTCTCCGGCCTGATGATTGCCTCTATCTTTTGCATGTTCTTGGTTGCTCCTTACTATGCTTCGCCGGTGGCACTCTTGCGCTGCGGCGCCTGGGCGGGATGGGGCGCCGACACCGCCTGCGTGAACTGGGCCATGGGGATGGCGTTGGCTTCGTCGAAGACGTAGCCCCGCTCTCCATGTTGCGTCACGTCAAGACCCAACTCCTCCTCATCTTCCGTCACGCGCAGCCCCATTACCAGGTCCAGCACTTTCAGGATCAGCGCAGTGACCACGAAGGAGTATACCCAGATAACGCCGATGGCGACCAACTGGTCCAGCACCTGCGCGCCGTGGCCGTGCTCCAGTCCGTCAAAACCACCTACTGCTGAAGCGGCGAAGAGGCCCGTGGCCAGCGCTCCCCAGGTGCCGCCGATCCCGTGTACGCCGACGACGTCCAGCGAGTCGTCCAGATTGGTGCGGGCCCGCAGCCGGATGGCCAGGTAGCAGAGGACGCCGGCCACGCCGCCGATGACGATGGACTCCATGGGTTGTACGAAGCCGGAGGCCGGGGTGATGGCCACCAGGCCGGCCACGGCGCCGGCGGCCGCGCCGATGACGGTGGCCTTGCCGGTGAGCAGCCAGGCCGCGCACATCCAGGAGAGCGCGGCGGCGGCGGCGGCGGTGTTGGTGACGACGAAGGCGTTGGCCGCCTGGCCGGTGGCTGCGCCGGCGCTACCGGCGTTGAAGCCGAACCACCCGAACCAGAGGATGGCCGCGCCCAGGACGATGTAGGTCACGTTATGCGGTTCCATTGGTTCCTTGCCGAAGCCCTTACGCCGCCCGAACATCCAGGCCGCGGCCAGGGCTGCGGCGCCGGCGTTGACGTGGATCGCCGTGCCACCGGCGAAGTCCAGGGCGTCGACGCCCAGCGTCCCGCCGACAGACGCGGATAGCCAGCCGGTCGCGAAGACCCAGTGGGCTACCGGATCGTACACAAGGAACGACCAGGCCAGCATGAATACCAGGAAGGTGCTGAACTTGGCCCGCTCCGCGAAGGCGCCGGTGATGAGGGCCGGGGTGATGATGGCGAACATGGCCTGGAAGATCATGAACGCCTCGTGCGGGATAGGATGGCCCGGCGTGCCGCCGAAGGGGCCCGGGTCCAACCCCACGTCCTTCAAGCCGAAGTAAGAGAGGTCTCCGATCAACCCTCCCTGGTCTGGCCCGAAGGCCAGCGTGTAGCCGATCACGACCCACTGCACGCCGACGAGACCGACGACGATGAAGCTTTGCATGATCGTCCCCAGCACGTTCTTGCTGCGGGTGAATCCGGCATAGAAGAATCCGAGGCCGGGTGTCATAAACATGACAAGCGCAGCTGCGGCGAGCACCCATGCGGTATTTCCGCTATCGATTTCGATTGGCATGACTTATAGCCACCCCCTATAATGGATTTACTTGCCGCAAACATTAACATACGGCCGCGCGCGGTATGTTACGGGCGTGTTACGGCGCGATTAAACGGATGTTACGGGACCAGTCCGCCTGACCCGCGGTAGCCCCGAAGATGGCAACCCTCGCGTCGGCCGGCGTGACCTAGGGCCCCGGGCGGAAGCGATACCCCACGTTGCGGACGGTCTCGATGAAGGCGTGGTGGCGGTCTTCGATCTTGGAGCGCAGGCGCCGGATGTGCACGTCCACCGTGCGGGCGCCGCCGTAGAAGTCGTAGCCCCACACCTTGTTGAGGAGTGTCTCCCGATTGACGACGCGGTCGCGGTTCGTCGCCAGGAAGCGCAGCAACTCGTACTCCTTGTACGTCAGGTCGACCGGCCTCCCCGCGACATGCACGGTGTAGTTCGAAAGGTCCATCACCAGGTCGCCGCACCTGATCGTGTTGCGGGCGTCGACCCGGTGCCACTTCCACAGCGCCTGATGGACGCGGGCGCTCAACTCCTCCGGCGCGGCGCCGGCCAGGAGGAAGTCCTCCAGGTTATGGGCCGGGTCAATGCCGGGGAGCTGATCCGGGCTCACGATGCCGATGACCGGGACAGCCTCGCCGGCGCGGGCATCCTCCAGGAAGCGCTTGGCCAGGGCGTCCTCGGCGCTCGACGGGATGTCCACCACGACGACGCCGAACTCGCCCTCGGGGACATCGCCGTGGCTGCCCGCGGCCACGGTCACGAAGAAGCCCGCGTCTGCCAGCCCCTTGGCGTATGGAGCCACCGCGACTTTGTCGCCTATAAGCAGGATGTTATGCATGGGAGTGGTAAATATCGTACAGGCTACTGCGGCCAAGGAACAGGCTAAGCAAGAGATTGGCCAGGCGAGGTTTGCCACCGGCCGCCCGGATACGCTCTTTCGTAATACGTCTTTCGTAATACAATGGAGCGGTGACCCGCGAGGATGCAGGCGAAGGCGTTCAGATCTCCACCCGAGCCCCGGACCGCAAGCCGCCCTGGCTGAAAGTGCGCTTTCCCGGAGGCCCGAATTACATCCGCCTCAAGGGCGTCATGCGGGAAGGCCGGCTGCATACCGTTTGCCAGGAGGCGCGTTGTCCCAACATCGGCGAGTGCTGGGAAGCGGGCACCGCTACCTTCATGATTCTGGGCGACACTTGCACGCGGGCCTGCGGTTTTTGCGCCGTCAAGACGGGGCGGCCGCTGTCGCTGGACGGCCTGGAGCCGGTTCGCGTGGCGAATGCGGTGCGGGAGATGGGCCTGGCCCACGCCGTCGTCACCTCCGTCAACCGGGACGACCAGCCGGACGGCGGCGCCGCTGTCTTTGCCGCCACAATCCGCTGGATCCGGAAGCTTTCCCCGGGCACGACCATTGAGGTGCTGATTCCGGACTTCATGGGCGACTGGGATGCCCTCGCCACGGTCATGGCGGCGCGCCCGGAAATCCTGGATCACAACACGGAATCTGTCCCACGCTTGTACCGCCGGGTGCGCCCGAAGGCGCGCTACGAGCGGTCGCTGGAGCTGCTACGGCGGGCCAAAGAGCTGGACCCGGGCGCCGTCACCAAGAGCGGCCTCATGTTGGGTCTGGGGGAGACAAGGCACGAGCTGCTTACAGTCTTCGCAGACCTCGTCGACGCCGGTGTCGACGTCCTGACCATCGGCCAGTACCTGCGGCCAGGCCCCAAGCACTTGCCTGTCGTCCGTTACTACCACCCGGACGAGTTCGCAGAACTGCAGGAAGAGGCGCTGGCCCTCGGGTTCCGGCACGTGGAAGCCGGGCCGCTGGTGCGCTCTTCGTATCATGCCGAGCGGCAGGTGGACGGCATCAGGGCTCGCGCCGGCGACGCTATTCCTCTCGAGCCGCGAAGCCAGCCGCGGCCGCCGGTCAGGATTCCTGGATCTCGATCGTGATGATCTTGTCGCCAGGCGGGCCGTTGCGGCTGGGGTCACGCGGTGTGATGCAGTCGACGACTTCCATCCCCTGGGTGACCTCGCCGAAAACGGTGTACTGCCCGTTCAGGCTGGCCGCGTCGCCGTAGGTGATGAACCACTGGCTGCCACCACTGTTCGGATCTGACGTCCGTGCCATCCCGACAGTCCCCCGCTTGTAAGGGACATTGCTGAACTCGGACGGTAGGGTGTAGCCGGGCCCGCCGCTGCCGGTGCCGGTCGGGTCCCCCGCCTGGGCTACGAAGCCGGGCACCACGCGGTGGAACGTGACGCCGTCGAAGAAGTGATCGCGGGCCAGGAAGACGAAGCTGTTCACGTGCTGCGGCGCCAGGTCCGGCCGCAGCTTGATCGTGAAGTCACCCCGAACGGTCTTGACGATGGCGGTGTAGCTCCTCGCCGGGTCGATGGTCAGGTCGGGCTTCTTGTCGTACTTCTTCATGCTTGGCTCCGGCGCCGTTCCAGACGGCGACTGACATCTGGGGGTCTGGGTGGCT
>JBGQEU010000127.1:0-5288 GCA_041496525.1 Dehalococcoidia bacterium | reverse complement strand
CTCCTCATCATCGATGTCGACGATCTGAAGGCGATAAACGACGAGTTCGGCCACCAGGTGGGCGACAGTGTCCTGCGCGCCTTTGGGCGCGTCCTCAACACTCAGGCCGGCGAGCGCAACGTGACCGCGCGGCTGGGCGGCGACGAGTTCGCCGTCATCATGCCCGGCGCCGACCGGCGGGACGCCGACGGCCTGGCCTGGAGCATCTGGGATCAACTCTCCCTCGCTCCCGTCTGCGAGACGGGCCACGCCAGCATCTTCCTCGGTGTTTCCATAGGCACCGGTGGCTACCCCTGGGGCGGCAACGACCTGGAAGAGATCATCCACTGGGCGGACACTAAAATGTACGCCAACAAGCTGGAGCGCAAGGGCTTCAAGCGAGCAAGTGACGGGCGCAAGGATAACCGCCTGGTCTCCGCCGTGGTCGATGTCCTCTCCACGGCTCTCGACATCCGGGACAAGATGACCCATCGCCACGCTCGGCGCGTCGCCCGCATGTCCGCCTTCATGGCCCGCGAGATGAATCTCTCCGAGGACGAGGTCCTCCAGATCGAGTACGCGGCGGCACTGCACGACATCGGCAAGATCGGCGTCGCCGATGGCATCCTCCGCAAGGCCAGCGCCCTGGACGTCGACGAGTGGCGGCAGATGCGCCGGCACTCCGAGCTGGGGTACCAGATCCTCAACGGCATCGATTTCCTGCGGAACGCCGCAGACATCGTGTACTCCCACCACGAGAAGTTCGACGGGACCGGGTATCCGCGCGGGCTCGCCGACGAAGAGATCGTCCTAGGGGCCCGCGTCTTCGCCGTCGTCGATGCCTACGACGCCATGACTTCGCGGCGTCCCTACCGCGATCCGCTGACACGCGACGCGGCCCTCGAGGAGATAGCCCGCAACGCAGGGACGCAGTTCGATCCACAGATCGTGCAGACCTTCCTGGGGATGGTAAGGCGCAACCCCGACGGCTTCCGGGACGAGACCGACGAGTTCGGCTTCCGCGTCATCGGGGACGACAACGAGCACGACGCGCACCGCCGGCCGGCGCCGGAATTGGCCCCCGCCGACCGCGGTTAACACGCCCGTCGGCTAGACGCCGCGCCGCGCCTGGTCCTTGTCCGGGACAGCCGTCAGCAAGGCTGGCGACATCAACTTCGATAGTGGCGACAGCCCGGTGCTACAATTGGCGCATTCAATCCAGGCGCCGACCCCTGCCGCAGCCGGACAGGCAGAGCTAGAGCGCCACAGCTACAGACGAGGCGGTCGATGGACTGGCAATCTCAGCTGGGCGACAAGGTAATGAAGCCGGAGCAAGCCGTCTCGGGCGTAAGCTCCGGGCAGAGAGTCGCGGTGGCGCCCTTCACCTGCACGCCCTTCACTCTCTGCCAGGCATTGTTCGACCGCGGCCACCAGCTCGAGAACGTCCGCATCGATCATCCCGCGGGCCTCTTTGCCTGGGTGCGGCCGGACGAAGACGGGCCGTTTAAGGTCAAGGATAACTACGCCACCGCCTTCAGCCGCGACATGGTGAACGCCGCCCGCGTCGATTACCTGCCCATCGGCCGCTGGCGCGCGGACGAGGTGCCCCCTGGCTTCGACGGAGAGATCGATGTCTTTCTGGTCCCCGTCTCGCCGCCGGACCGGCAAGGGTTCTGCAGCTTCGGGCCGGGCGTCTGGCTATCGCGCCGCCTTGCCCTCCAGGCGAAGACGGTCATCGCGGAGGTCCACGAGAACTTTATCCGCACCGGCGGCGAGAACTTCATCCACGTCTCCCAGATGCACCGCTTCTGCGCCGCCGCCCAGCCCACCGGCAACCTGCCGATCCCAACACGCACGGAGGAAGAGACGTTCGTCACGGAGGTCATCTGCACACTCGTCGCCTCGGAGCTGGTCCGCGACCGGGACACGATCCAGATCGGTGTCGGCACCGTCTCCGCCGCGCTCGGCCTGTACCTGGGCGATAAGCAGGACCTGGGTATCCAGACGGAGCTGATCACGGGCGGCATCGCCAAGCTGGTGCACGACGGCGTCGCCACCGGTAAGTACAAGTCGCTGCACCGGGAGAAGGCCGTCGGCAGCGCGCTCGTGGCCCTGGACGAGGAGGAGATGCGCCTCATCGACGGCCACCCGGCATTCGAGCTGTACGACTTCGGCTACACGGACGACATCCGCATGCTGATCCAGCACCAGAATCTGGTGGCCGTGAACAACGCCTTGCTGGTCGACCTGACGGGCCAGGTGGCCGCCGAGTCCATCGGATCGCGGGTGTGGACGGGCGTCGGAGGCCAGACGGCGTTCATGATCGCCGCCCAGTACTCGCCGGGCGGCCGCTCGGTCACCGTCCTGCCCTCCAGCCACGTGGTCAATAGCCAGCGCGTGACGCGGATCGTGGGCGCACTGCCGGAGGGCACGCTGGTGACCGTCCCCCGCACGTTAGTCGATTACGTGGTCACGGAGCACGGCATCGCCACCCTGCGGGGCAAGACGGTGCGGGAGCGCATCGGGGAGCTGATCGCCATCGCCCACCCGGACTTCCGCGGGGAGCTGAGGGCGGAGGCCCGGCGGCTGTATGGGGTGAGCGCGTAGGTTAATGGCGGACGGCGCCGATGGCGTAGCGGATCTGGACGGTGATATCGGCGTCGCCCTGGTTCGCCGCTTCCAGCAGCCCGCACGGCACGACGATATCTCCAAACGACCCTTCGGCCACTTTGATGAAGCGGCCGGTGCGCGAGAGCTGCCAGGACACGGTCGCGTTGTCCGGCGGGTAAGGATCGCTCACCTGCCAGGTGAAGGCGACGCTGACGTTGCCGCTGTTGCAGGACGGGGCATCGCCATCGCTGCCCACGATTAGCGGCGCGGGATCCAGCTCGTAGGCCCCGCCGGCGGCGATGTCGATGGTCAGCTGGCCCTCGCCGAACTTATCCAGTTCCGCCTTTAGCGTCGGCGGGGGCGGCGTCGGGGCTAACGGCGCAGCGGACGGCGAGCCCGGCGCCGCTGTGGCAGCCTTCGTTCCGGCCGGCGAGATGGGCGTCGCCGAGAGGCCAGCGCTGCCGGAGTCCGAGCCGCCACCGCAGCCGGCCGCGAGCATCGCCACAGCGACCAGCGCCGCCATGAGCCATCCGGCGGGCTTCCGGGTCACTTGCCCAACCCATCTTCGAACTCGCGCAGCCGGTCTTCCAGCCGCCTCTGCGCGTAGGCCATGGTGAAGTCTCCGCGCGTTCGCTCCAGGATGCCGCGCATGGCGTCCGCCGTGCGGCGCAGCCCGGACGTCACCGCCTCCGGGTAGTCCATCGTGATCAGCACGTCGTAGATGTCGCCCATCGCCAGTAGCGACTCCTCGCAGTGCTGGATATCGCCCGCCCGCAGGGAGTCGAGCAGGTGACGGCGCAGCTCGCCGACCGTCTCGCCGATGCCGTTCAGGTAGGACGGCGCCATGACGCCGAGGTCTTCCGGTGTGGGCAACCGCCGTCCGCCGATGAGGGCCAGCGTGCAGTGCGCCTCCGCGAACTCCTTCTGGGCATCGTGCACGAAGCCGGCGTGGAAGATGTCCTGGTGCTCCGCCAGCGCGTCCCTGGTCTGCTCCAGGTTGCCTCGCGCCTTGACCAGTAGTTCCTCGGCCTGCGCGAACTCCCGGCGGTGCACCGCGCGGATGGCGTTGGCGGACAGGCGGATCACCTCGCGGGTGAGAGCCAGCGCCTGCTCCCGGGCCCGGTGCTTGGCGTCCAGGTGGGCCCGGGCCGATTCGGCGATCTCGTTGAGGCCATCTGTGTTCATGGGCTCGCTCCTTGCCGACCAATATCCTAACACTCGAGGAATGCTTGTCTGTGCAGGCGCTCAGGGCCGGCTCCGCGCAGCCTTCACTGGCCTTGGCCGGCCTCCTTCGGCGCGGCGGGCTCCAGAGGCGGGCAGGCAGGACAGGCTTCGACCAGCTCAGGGCGAACGGGTGAAGCTAAAGGTCCTTGACCGGGTCCGGGAACTCGCCCTCCCGCGCAGCGTCGATCATCTCCCGCGCCTCCGTGGGCATGTCGATGCCAAACTCGTCGAACTTGCGCTCCGCCCAGCGGCCGATCTGGCGCGGGTCTTTGTAGTCCTCCAGGCGCTTCGGTTCTGCGCCGTAGTCGCGCAGGATATCGGCCTCCGACTTGTGGTAGGCGAAGCGCGAGAGCGCCCGCTGCAGCCGGCCCGAGCCGCAGTGCTTGCAGGCGGCATCGACCGGGGAGCTAACGCTGCGCGTGAAGACGCTGGTCAGGCGGCCGCAGTCGGCGCACTTGTACTCATAGATGGGCATGGTGGCTAGGGCCACTCCACCCAGTGGACACGAGGTTCCCACGGCCAATGCGGGCCGGAGCTGTCGCTACAGACGACGAGTTGCGGCGGTGGCAGCTGTGGACACTCCAGGCGAGGGAAGAAGACCCCAACGGAACCCACGGCAATGGCCGAGACAATGACCATGACCACAAGCGAGCGGAGGACCAGCGGCAGAACCACGCGACGCAGCCAGCCGCGGAACGACCGGTCGGCTGTGGTTCCCGGCAGCCGGCGCGGCATTCGCGGGAGGTACGCAGCGACGGCATCCCGAAGGGAGCGCTCGATCACAGCGTGGGATGGGTCAAACGCCATCCCCAAACTCCTCCTCTTCGAAGCCGTCGCCCTCGATGTCCTCGTCCTCCGGCATCTCGCCGGCCTCCATGCGCTCCAGGTCGCCCTCCATCTCGCCGTCCAGCGGCTCCCCCATCTCCCGGCTCATCTTCCGCACCCACCGGGCGATGGAGCGCGGGTCGTTCTCGTCCACGCCGGCCAGGCTCGATTCATCAAGCCCTGACTCCACGTCGCCTTCGGAACGCAGCACAGCCACCCGGGAGAAGAGCCGCGACAGGTCGCCGGAGCCGCAGTGCTGACAGGCGCCGCTGACCGCGGCACTCATGCTCCGCGTGAAGACCGAGCTGCGGCGGCGGCAGGAGTTGCAGCGGAACTCATAGATGGGCATTAGCCCGACCCCCGGCGGCCCCGGGAGCATGGAACACGGAACACGGAACACGACCTCCCCGCGCGTATTGCCTACCGGGCGTTATTCGGTACACCGGGTTCCCGGTTCCCGGCGCCCGGTTCCCGGCCATCACCAGCCCTCGTCCTCGGCGCGGCGAAGGATCTCTTCCCGGCACTCGCAGGGCCGGAAATAGGGGCAGTAGAGGCAGTGCGGGCCTATGGTGGGAGGGAATTCGTCCACGTTCTGCATGTCCTGCACGGCGGCCAGCAACTCATCCCGCGCCCGGCGTTTGTCGTCGTCG
>JBGQEU010000126.1:0-5298 GCA_041496525.1 Dehalococcoidia bacterium | reverse complement strand
GCTGAAGGCCGGCTACTCGCCGGGTCGCAACCCGATCGGCCTGTTGACCTGGCACGGGGCGTCCCGGTAAGCGCGCTGAACCGCGCCGCGTCATCACGCCCTGGCGTCGTTCTGAAGTTAAGAAGCCCTTGTAGAGGGCCAGGATTTCACCAGCCCACGCCGGACACCACCTCGTGGGGTTGTTGCTGAAGGGCCTCTCAGCCCCCAGGTTGTTCTGGGCGCGAGCCGGCCAGGGCGCGAGGGCCCAATCGTTCGGGCACCACATATAATCAGCTCATGCCAAAGAGGCAGAAGGGTATGTCGGACGAGGACTGGTATCGCTTCCTCACGGAAGGTGAGGATGATCACCGCACCTTCCGCCGCGTGATTCGGAAGGTCCCTTCAAACCCGCGCTGCAAGATGTGCTACATACCGTTCGGAGGTGTCGGCGGGCGCTTCAACCGTCTGCGCGGCAACGGTCCGTCTCGCAAAAACCCCGGGTTCTGCCGCGGTTGCTTCGAGGCTGCCCCCATCGGTGGCGCCGAGGTCGACATCGGTATCCTCTTTGCCGATGTCCGCGGCTTCACGGCGATGTCCGAATCGCAAGGACCGACTGCGATAGCGACGCTGATGAACAGGTTCTACGAGATGGCCACCGACGTCCTCACCCAGCACGACGCTATCATCGACAAGCTTGTAGGCGACGAAGTGATGGCGCTGTTCGTTCCCGGATTCACGGGCCGCGACTACATCGGGAAGATGGTCGAAGCTGCCGATGGACTACTCCTCGGTGTCGGATACGGTGAGGTGCCCTGGCTGTCGCTGGGTGTGGGTCTCGACGCCGGCGTCTCCTACGTAGGCAACGTCGGATCGGGCGAGGTGAAGGACTTCACTGCGCTCGGCGATGTCGTCAATACGGCAGCGCGCCTTCAAGCCGAAGCTAAGCCTGGCCAGATCCTGATGTCGGAGCGGGTCTACGAGAAGGTTGCCGACCGATATCCGGATGCGACCGGCGTCGAGCTTGATCTAAAGGGCAAGAGCGAGCGTGTCTCGGCTCGTATTGTCGAGACCACTGCAACGTGAAGGCGGCATTCATCTGCTAGTTCCCTAGACTTGCGGCCTGCCGTTCCCCCTCCACCTGCACAACCCTGTAAACCTCCGCCAGAGGCAGGCCCGTCTCCTCCGCCAGCCGCTTGCAGGCCTCGTACTCCGGCGCGGCGCGGGGGGGTTCCCCGGGCAGCCGCTTCACCTTGACCACGGCCGGGCCCAGCGACGAGGAGAACTCCAGCACCTCGCGCTCCGCTTCCCAGCGGTGCACCGGCCGCACCCGCACCCCCAGTGTCGATGTCTCGCGCAGGAGCAGGCGGGCGATTCGCTCTTCGTCCGCTTCCGAGCAGATCGCGGAGACGACAACGCCGGGCCGGCCTTTCTTCATCTGCACCGGCGTCAGCCAGGCGTCCGCCGCGCCCGCTGCCAGCAGCTTTTCCAGCGTATAGGCCAGCATCTCGCCGGTCATGTCGTCGATGTTCGTCTCGATGAGCAGCATGGGGTTGGCGCCCGGTCCTCCCGCTGTCTGGCCTAGCCAGAGGCGGAGGACGTTGGGCCTGTCCGCCGGGTCCGCCGATCCAGCGCCGTAGCCGGTGCGGTCGAGTGTCATCTCCGGACGCTCGAAGCGCGCCAGGGCCGTGGCGATGGCGGCGCCGGTAGGCGTCACCAGCTCGCCGGTGTTACCGCAGGCCCTCCGCAGCGGCGCCCCGGCCTTGGCCACCAGCTCCAGCGTCGCCGGAGCGGGCACCGGCAGGACGCCGTGCGGGCCCCTGGCCTCGCCTTCGCCCAGTGGCAACGCTGAACAATAGATCGCCTCGACGCCCAGCACCCGCATGCCTACGACGGCGCCGGTCACGTCGATGATGGCGTCCACGGCGCCGACGTCGTGCAGGTGCACGGCCTCCGGGGCCGCGCCGTGCACGGCCGCCTCCGCCTCCGCCAGGCGGCCGAAGACGGCGGCCGCCCGCTCCCGGTCGGCAGCCGGCAGTGAGGACGAGTTGATGATCTCCAGCACCTGATCTCTCGTGCGGGGCGCCTGTTCACCGGTGACATGTACGTCGGCCTTCGTCGCGGAAATCTCACCGCGCTGCACGCGGCTGGCCGTGATCGAGTAGCCTTGCAGCGGCAGCTTCCGCAGTTCGGCGCGCAGTTCGTCCAGGGGCAGCCCGGCGTCCAGCATGGCGCCCAGCAACATGTCGCCGCTGATGCCGGAGAAGCAGTCCAGGTAGGCGACGCGCATCAGGCTACTCGGCCGGCCGTTTCCAACTCTGCCTGTTGATCACGGCCGCCAGGTAGCCGGCGCCGAAGCCGTTATCGATATTGACGACAGCCACGCCGGCGGCGCAGGAGTTGAGCATGGCCAGGAGCGGGGCCAGTCCCCGGAAGCTGGCGCCGTAGCCAACCGACGTGGGGACGGCGATGACGGGCGCCGACACCAGGCCGCCGACGACGCTGGGCAGCGCGCCCTCCATGCCGGCCACCACCACAATCGCCCTGGCCGCGCGCAACTTCTCCAGCTTGTCGAGCAGCCGGTGGATACCGGCCACTCCGACGTCGTACAGACGGTCGGCGGCGCTGCCCATAAGCTCGGCGGTGACGGCCGCTTCCTCGGCCACCGGCACGTCGGAGGTGCCGGCGCAGCAAACGGCGACGCCGGGCCGCTTCGCCGCGCTGCTGAGGTCCAGGGTGATGGCACGGGCGGCCGCGTGGTAGACTGCGGCCGGCAGCTTTTCCTTGACGGCGCCGTACGCCTCGGCGTCCACGCGGGTGATGAGCAGGCGGTCCGTGCCGGAAGCCAGCCTCTCCGCAATGGCCGCTATCTGCTGCGGCGTCTTGCCCTGGCCCAGCACCACCTCCGGAAAGCCCGTGCGGAGGGCGCGGTGGTGGTCAAGGGTGGCGTAGCCCAGGTCCTCGTACGGAAGGTCGCGCAGGCGTCGCAGCGCCTCGTCGATGGGGAGCGCGCCCGCCTGGATGTCTTCGAGCAGCCGCCTCAGCCTGGATTCGTCGATCTCGCGCCTCCCTTGCGCTGATGCCGGTCCGGGATTCGTATTCTAACACCCTCATTCCACGCGGCGGATGTGCGTTTCCACGGGCGCGCCGTTCGCCGTGCGGTTGTGGGCTGGCGACGGGTTGGCCATAATGACAGGCGCATGCGCCCCCTTCCTGTCTACGCTATCGTCTGGCTGGTCGCCCTGGCGGGATTCGTTACCATGGCGGCCTTCGCGGCGGCGCACGACACCTTCCCCGCCGACGTCTGGCTGGCACACCGCCTGCAGGACATCGATAGCTCAGCTTTGGCCCACGTCCTGGACCGCACAGCCGACTTCGCGGATCTGCCGCTAATAGCGCTCGCCGCCCTGCTCGCGGGCATCGTGTTCCTGGCCTTCGCCGGGCCCGGCCCTGCCCTGCTGGTGATCATGTCAGTTCCCTTAGAGCGTCCGTTCGACATCGTCACAAAGCAAATAGTCGAACGCCCCCGACCCTCAGCCGCCCTGGTTCGTGTCCATAACCAGCCGACTGACTTCTCCTTCCCCAGCGGTCACGTGGAGGCGGCCGTCGTCCTCTACGGCATCATCTTCTATCTGGCCACCGTGCACCTGCGCGATGTCCGGCTGCGGCTCCCTCTGCAGGTGGTATCGGCCTGGGCGCTCATCCTCACATGTGTCCAGCGCGTCTACGTGGGTGATCACTGGCCGAGCGACGTCCTGGGCGGCATCTACCTCGGCCTGCTCATGCTGGCTGTGCTCATCGCCATCGACCGGCTGGTCATCCCGAAGCTGCGGGAGCGCAACTTCCCCTTTCTGCGGGCCGGTCTCAAGAAGGACGCCGGACGGTGAACTGGCTGGACTTCGTCATCATCCTGGCCGTCATCGGGTTCGTCGCCGCCGCCTACTCGGCCGGGCTGATCCGGGAGGTGGTGACGCTGGTGGCGGCCTTTCTGGGCATCGTCATCGCCGGGGCGCTGTACGGCAGACTGGCGAAGGACGTGCTGGTCTTCCTGAACGACGAAGACGCGGCGCGGGGCATCTCCTTCCTCATTCTGTTCGGCGCCGTCTACCTCTTCGGCCAGATAATGGCATACGTCCTGAAGACGGGCGCCTCGCTGATCATGCTGGGCTGGGCGGACCACATTGGCGGCGCCGTCTTCGGCCTCTTCAAGGGTCTACTGGTGGTGCAGGTGCTGCTGATCCTCTTTGCGGCCTATCCCAGCCTGAAGCTGGACGGGGCCATCGCGGACTCTGAACTGGGGCGCTACTTCGTGGACGACGTGCCAGTTGTTCTGCACATCTTGCCTGGTGATTTCGATGCGCGGGTCGACCGCTTTCTCTCGGGCGGCTCCGGCTAGCTGCGAAGTGGCAGGATTGCGCGGTTGTAAAGCTGTCTGCTAGTATGGCTTTCGGTGGTGAATATAGGTGGGGCCACGCTTACCCGTATTGGTACTGAACCAGAATTATGAGCCGCTTAACGTGTGCAACGTGCGGCGGGCTCTCGTTCTGCTTGACCGCGGCAAGGCGGAGACGATCGAAAATGGCCGTGGCTACCTGCGCAGCGCCACCGCCCTCTTCGAGATCCCTTCCGTCATCCGTCTGGTCTACCTGATCAGGCGTCCGCGGCCGCAGGGCAGGCTGACCCGCCGCGATATCTTTCTGCGTGACCAGTTCATGTGCCAGTACTGCGGGAAGCAGACCAAGGAGCTGACGCTGGACCACGTCCTGCCGCGTCATCGGGGTGGCGGGCACGACTGGGGCAATGTTGTGGCGGCGTGCAAGGCGTGCAATCACCGCAAGGCGGGACGGACGCCGCAGGAAGCGCACATGCAGCTGAACCGGGAGCCATACCGGCCCACGTACAGCTACTTCCGCACCTTCTACCACTACCTGGACGTCCAGGCCGACTGGCGAAAGTTCATCCCGGGCAGCGAAGCGAACTTCGGCTTCGTCTAGCAGGCTGCTCGAAAGCCAACTGCTGGTTCCCCACCCCCACCCCAAGGTTGAGAATTGAATCTGGGGGACACCCCCAGACCCCCGGCCCTTCGACTACGCTCAGGACAGGCGCCGGGGCTTCGGCCCTCTGCACTCCCGGTTTCTCAGCAGCCTGTTAGCTCTTGATCGCCGGCGCGCCGTGGTCGTCCGGCTGCCGGCGCTGGAAGAGGTGCAGGAAGACGAGCGCGGCCAGGCCGGCGGCGACCGCCCCGGGGATGATGATGCTCTCGATGCTGAAGTCGCCGCGGCCCCAGTGATAGAGGTTGGCGGCGACGGCGGAGATCTGGGC
>JBGQEU010000125.1:0-5350 GCA_041496525.1 Dehalococcoidia bacterium | reverse complement strand
GTCTAGTTGGAGCGCGACCGGTTGAGCAGAAGAAGGGCGCCGATAAGGGAATTGACGGGCGCCTCTATTTCCACGATGAGGGCAACGGCAAGACTAAACAGATCATCCTCTCAGTCAAGGCCGGCCATACGGGTGTGGCTCATGTTCGCGACTTACGGGGGGTGCTGGACCGAGAGAACGCTGACATCGGCGTTCTCATCTCCATGCAAGAACCGACTCAGCCCATGCGGACGGAGGCGGCGGGCGCTGGCTTCTACACGAGCCCGTGGTCAGGCCAGCGCCATCCACGGCTGCAAGTCCTGACCGTGACTGATCTTCTGGCAGGCAAGGGTATAGACTATCCACGCTACGCCGGAAACGTGACCTTCAAGCGCGCTCCAAAGAACAACAGGATCTCTGACGCGCAGGTCTCATACCTGCCCGGCGGAGATTGATCCGCCCTCTTTACAGCAGCGACATCGGGTCCACGTCCGCCGTCCAGCCGCGGGGCAGCGCCATATCGCGCAGGACGGCCGCCGGGTTGTTCCCCCGCAGTACCACGTTCCAGCGCCAGCGCCCCCTGATTCGCGGCACGAAGGCCGGCGCCGGCCCCAGCACATCCAGGTTCGGGATGCCCAGCCGGTCGCGCTCCTTCCGCAGCCGGCCCGCCATCATCGCCGCCTGCTCCTGGGCGTAGGCCGCCCCCGTATGCGCATACGTCAGGCGCACCAGCCGCCCGAACGGCGGATAGCCCAACCGTCGGCGGAAATCGATCTCCCGCTGGTACAGGGCGTGATAGTCGTGCGCTGCTGCCGCCTCGATCGCGTAGTGCTCCGGTGTGTACGTCTGGATGATCACCCGCCCGCCCTTTGGTCCCCGCCCGGCGCGGCCCGCCACCTGCTCCAGCAGCTGGAACGCCCGCTCGCCTGCCCGAAAGTCCGGCAGGTGCAGCGCGATGTCCGCAGAGATGACCCCGACAAGCGTCACCAGCGGGATGTCCAGCCCCTTGGCGATCATCTGCGTCCCGATCAGAATGTCCGCCTCGTGGGCCAGGAACCGCGCCAGGATCGCCTCGTGCGAGCCGCGCCCTCGGGTCACGTCCCGGTCCCAGCGCAGCGTCCGCGCTCCCGGAAACGCGGACCGCGCCTCTTCCTCCACCCGCTCCGTACCCAGCCCCACCTGCCGGATACGGCCGCCCCCACAGGCGGGACAGGTCGCGGGCAGCGGCTGGCGCCGGTGGCAGTAGTGGCAGATCAGCGCCCGTGCCGGCTCGTGATAGGTCAGCGCCACCGCGCAGGAGCGGCACCCGGGCACGTGCCCGCAGTCCCGGCATTGCACGAACGAAGCCGTCCCCCGGCGGTTCAGGAACAGCATCACCTGTTCGCCCGCCGCCAGCCCCTGCCGGGCTGCCCGCGCCAGCGACCGGCTGAAGATGCTGCGGTTGCCCGCCTTCAGCTCCTCCCGCAGGTCCACCACCTCCACGTCCGGCAGCGGCCCCGGCGTCACGGCGCCGCTCTCGTCGGGCAGCAGGCGCACCGGCAGCTCTAACAACTGGTAGGAGCCGTCCTGGGCATGGAAGTGGCTCTCCACGTCCGGCGTCGCCGAGCCCAGGACAAGCACCGCGCCCGTTCTACGGCACAGCTCCTCCGCCGCCAGCCGGGCGTGGTACCGCGGCGATCCCTCCTGCTGCTTGTACGTCCACTCATGCTCTTCGTCGATAATCACCAGCCCCAGGTCCGGCTGCGGAGCGAACAGCGCGCCCCGCGGCCCGATGACGACGGCGTAGCGGCCGTCCCGGATCTCGTGCCACATGTCGAAGTGCTCGCCCAGCGGCAGGCCGCTGTGCATCACCGCCACCTGCCCCGGCAAGCGCTCGCCGAAGCGGCGTACCGTCTGTGGCGTCAGCGATATCTCCGGCACCAGCACGATCGCCCGCCGTCCCAGCGCTACCGCCCGCTCCAGCGCCGCCAGGTACACCTCCGTCTTGCCGCTTCCCGTTACCCCATGCAGCAAGAACCTCGCGGAACTCCCGCCCGGGGCCGGCGCATCCATCGCTCGCGCCGTGGCCTCGAATGCGGACTGCTGGTCCGCCGTCAGTGTCGGCCGCGGCCGGCGGGGGTACGTCCGCCCGGCCAGCGGGTCCCGCAAGACCGTCACGTCCTCCACCCTGGCCAGCCCCTCGTCCTGCAGATCGCGCAGCAGCGCCGGCGTCAGCCCCAGGTTACGGGCCCGCGCCACCGGCAACGATTCCTCGTCCGCCAGCGCCTCCAGGACGACGGCCCGGCGCATCGCCTTCGGGGAGCCGTCCGCGCGCAGCTCCTGCACCAGCCGCCGGGCGACGTCCTCCGCCGCCACGAGCCGCAGGTGCGGCACGACTTTCCGGCTCACGGGCGGCCGCGAGAGCCGGTAGGACCGCTCGAGGAACCCCCTGCGCATGAGCGCTGAGATGGCGCCGGCCACGCCCGCCACCTTCAGGCTCCGCCCCAGCTCTTCCGTCTCCACCAACCCCCGCTCGATGATCGCCTCCAGCACCGCCGCCTGCCTCTCAGTCAGCCGCAGCGATCCGATCTCCTCTGGCGATACGAGCGAGCGCAGCAGCGTCTGGGGACGGCGCTTGAAGCCCGGCGGCAGCATCAAGGACAGGCAATCGAAGAGCGGCGCCAGGTAGTGCTCGCTCATCCACCTCGCCAGCGCGATCTGCGCCGGCGAGAGCAGCGGCCGCGGATCGATGACGTCCGCGATGTCCCTGGCCTCCGGGAAAGCCGCTTCGGCGGTCACCTCCATCACGATCCCCTGGAGGGTGCGCGCCCCGAAAGGGACGTACACCGCCTGCCCGAGCAGGACCGCCAGTTGCTCCGGGATGCGATAGGTGAACGTCTGGCGCAACGGCGCCGCCGCGTTGACGGCTACCTCCGCGTATCGCCCGTCCTGGTCCTCTGGAAGAGGCATGGCTGAGGCCAGTATAGCGAGGCCGCCGTCCGGCTCTTAGCCTCGATCGTCACGCAGTCAGACCCCAGCGGAATCTGGACCCCAGCCTGAAGGCTAGGTCATCATCTTTCCCCAGGAAAACAAAACGCCCCGCCGCGGCGGGGCCGTCCCCAAACGCGCGAAAGGCGTTATGCCTTCGCCTCTTCCTCCGCTTCGGCCGCCGGCTCTTCAGCAGCGGCCTCTTCGCCTTCCGGCGCTTCGCCCCCGGCATCCGCCTCATCCTTCGCCTCTACATCTGCTGCCTCAGGCTCGGCGGCCTCTTCTTCCTCCGGCGTCGCTTCGGCCTCGATCTCCAGTTCCTCCTCCTCTTCCTCTTCCTCCACCATTACGCCGCGCCCGGCCGTCAACTCCTCGAAGCGGGAGCGGGCGCCGGCCTTGATGCGCGCCGCCTTGCCCACGCGCTGGCGCAGGTAGTACAGCTTCGCCCTTCGCACCTTGCCCACCCGGATCACTTCCACCTTCTCGACCAGCGGCGAGTAGTAGGGGAAGACCCGCTCGACGCCCACGCCGTGGCTCACCCGGCGTACCGTGAAGTTGGAGTTGACACCGCCGCGCCGGATGCGGATGACGACGCCCTCAAACGCCTGGATACGCTGCCGGTCGCCCTCAACCACCTTCGCGGACACGCGCACGGTATCGCCCGGCCGAAAGTCGGGGATGTTCGGATTCTTCTTCAGTGCGACGAAAGAGCCAGCGTCCATGGCAACATTAGAAGTCTACTTGTCGCTCTCTCGAAGGGCAACCCCGGCATCAGCCAGCCATTGCCTCTCTTCCTTACTTAAAGAGAACCGCTGCAGCAGGTCCGGACGCCGCTGCGCCGTCAGCAGGAGGTTTCGCCGCCGCCGCCAGCGGTCCACCTCCGGGTGATTGCCCGATAGCAGCACCTCCGGCACCGCCCAGCCGCGGAACTCCGGCGGCCGCGTGTACGGCGGCGCTTCCAGCAGCCCTTCCGCGAACGATTCCTCCGCCGCCGACTGCGCCGACCCCAGCGCCCCCGGCAGCAGCCTCACGACCGCATCCACAACCAGCATCGCCGGCAGTTCGCCGCCGGAGAGCACGTAGTCCCCGATGCTGATCTCGTCCGTCGCCAGGTGCTCATGCACCCGCGCGTCCACGCCCTCGTAGTGGCCGCAGAGCAGCACCAGCCGCTGTTCGCGCGCCAGCTCCAGCGCCACCCCGTGGTCGAACCGCCTGCCCGCCGGCGTCATCAGGATGACCGGCCCCCGCTCCGGCGCCAGCTCCAGCACCGCCTCCGTGGCGGCGAACACCGGCTCCGGCTTCAGCACCATGCCGGGGCCGCCGCCGTAGGGGTAATCGTCGGCCACCTTGTGCCGCCCCTTGGCCCACTGCCGGATATCGTGCACGTGCATGGACAGCAAGCCGGACTCGACGGCCCGCTTGACGATCGACTCATCGAAGGGGCCGTGGAACATCCCCGGAAACAGCGTCAGGATATCGATGCGCATGGGACAGAGCCCCGTCCATCGTAAGGGATGGGGCTCGGCACAGTCGATTCGTGGGGGGTCGCCGGCGCTAGGTAGCGGCGGCGGCCGGTGCGTCCTTCTTGAGGATCATGTTGATGCTGGTGAGCAGTATCCAGAGGCTGGTGGCCAGCACGGCGATGAAGCCGATCCCGCCCAGCGCACCATCAGGATCCGAGCTGAGGGAATTGGCGCCGAAGATAACGGCGAACACTATCGCCACCAGCGCGAGCAACGGTAGCCAGCGCCAGAGTACGCCGGTCCGCAGCGTCACGAGGGAAGCGCCCAGCATGAGCGGAACGATGAACAACGCGCCGGTGTTGAAGGCGACCTGGTCAAGGTACATGAGGGTCTTGACGGTGCCCTCATCGCCGCTCTCCAGGACACCGAAGCCATAGGCCAGGGTCACCTCGAAGAAGGAGGAGACGGCGCCGAAGATCAAGAACAGCAGGCCACCGGTGAAGGCCACCCGCGACCAGACGGCCGGCCCGCCCTCAGCCGCGGCCAGAAGACCGCGCAGGCTAGACAGGAAGGGCAAGAAAAAGAGAACGAACGCGAGGCCGATCAGGTAGTCGCCGGCGATGTATTGCTTGCCGTTATCGGCGAACCAGGCGCGGATCTCGCCGGCGGGGTCGCCGAGGTTCGGCGAGTCGCCCTGAACTGCGATCCCCACGATGAACATGATGAGAAAGAGAATTCCCGCCACGCCACCCAGCCGCCACCACTTGTCGAAGAAAATATCTAACATTGGCCCCCCTTTCTATTTCCACTATTGAATTACTCCATCGAAGTGCAAAACGCGCCGAATCCTCTGTAGGTTAACGCGGCGCCCGTGAGCTTTCCGACTGCTAGTGCTCCGTCCGCCGGCGCAGCAGCTCCGTACCCAAGGCCCTACGGCAGCC
>JBGQEU010000124.1:0-5386 GCA_041496525.1 Dehalococcoidia bacterium | reverse complement strand
TGATGGTCTACCACAGATAAAGTGGAGTTGGCCTCGCCTCGCAGCCGAATTCTAACATGTGTGCTAGAGCGCGGCAAGGCCGTGTGCGGCGCTAGGGTGCGCAGCTCTTGTTCAGGAACGGTATGAACTTCAGCACATCCTGAGTGTTGATCCTGGGGTTATTGGGGTCGATGTCGAACCGCACGTCGTAACCGGGGTCGGTGGGCAGCTTGTTCAACTTCGGGATGTACGGTATCACATCCTGCGTGGTCGCTTTCTGGCTGTCGTCGAAGTCGACGGGCCACTGGTCCGGCGGATCCTCATTGCCGGCACCGGGAACAGCGGCGCAATGCACGCCCGGCAGTGTGCCAACATGGTTCTCAGTGGCGGTTGTGAATCCATCGCAGTCAGGGTCGCCAGCCGGAACAGTCCACGACGGCAGGTTCTGCGCAGTGTTCGACCAGTTGGGGCAGTTGTCGCAGGCGTCGCCCCGGCCGTCGCCGTCCGAGTCCTGCTGGCCCGAGTTGGCCACCGCCGGGCAGTTGTCCAGGCCGTCGACGACGCCGTCGCCGTCGCTATCCGGCGCCGGCTGTGCTCCCTCCCCACCACCCGAACGCGGGCGGGGAAGAGGGGCGGGCGGGAGCGACGAACCCAATATGCTCCCGCCCCTTGTGAAGGCGAACTGGAGGTTCTGCCAGTCGTTATACCCCTGCATCGTTACAAGCTGCGCGGCGCAGGGGCCAGGGCTGGATGGCCAGTCGTTGATGGTGGCGGCGATGTTGGCAGCGTTGGGCGGCGGTTGACTCACGCCCTGGACCGTTCCGCTGACGTTCCAGTCGATCCCGGGCACTCCATTCACCATATTTCCGGTGGCGGGAACCACCTTGAACCCGCACCACAACGTCGTCACGTGCGACACCGGGTCAGTGTAGGGGGAGTCGTGGGTGTAAGCGGTATTGCGCGTTGCCAGGCCGGCGGGGATCGCCGACTTGTTGTCGAGCCCGCACCCCTCGTCGAGCCCAATCTCGTTGAGGGTGCCTCCAGGACCGACGCAGGGCGCGCCCGGCGCGAGCGGCAGCACGAAACGGGAGTAGTCCAGGGGGCGGCCGGTGGGCTGACCGTCCGGAGTATTCGGAATCTGGAACGTGTAGTTCATCACGCTCAAGTAGTTCGGCTCGAAGTTGAAGGGGTCCTTGTCGCAGGCGTCGGCGGCAAACCGCTTCGGGCCGTTATGACAGAGGCCCAGGTTGTGGCCCAGCTCGTGCATGAATGTCCCCTCTATGTCCCCCTGCGTGGGGTTGACCCACCCCCCCAGCGACACGTAAAAGTCGGCGCCCGGCTCCCGGGCGCACCCTGAACTGGTGCTACCGGGCGCCTGCTGATGAGTGAACAGGGCGTAGTGTGCGACCTTGCTCTTCGCGGCCACCGTCTTGCTGGTGGGGACGCCGAGTCGCTCGGGGATCGTTCCGAAGTGGTGAGCGTACACCTGTAGTTCGCTGGCGATTTGGCTGCCATTCACGACGGAACCGCCAACGCCCGGGTTGCAGGCGCATTGGCTGCCGGCTAGTGCGTTGCCGTTCGCATCCTGGCAGTTGGGGGGACCGGGCCAATCAAGGTAGTTGGAGTGGGCTATCGCTTCGTCGACCTGCACATGCAGGTGCACAGGCGAGGGGGCATTGTTGAACGCTGCTTTGACGTTGTTGATGGCGGCCTGGGGAGGCTTATGGTTGTGCATGTCTCCCATCGCGCAGTCCGCCGGCAGGCCGGATGCAGGGTCGGTGGCCACTGTGCAGTCCATGTAGTCCGCTTCGACCACAATGTCCGGGATGGCGGGGTTGGCATCACACAGGCCGTCGCCGTCGAGGTTGAAGAAGCTGAAGTCCACCAGGCCGTTGTTGTCCACATCGATGCCGCACGTGGCAGGCGCCTCGTCGACGTCGCGTATCCCGTCCTTGTCCGTGTCGGCTGTATCGATGAGTTGTGCGCCTACGAACTTGCAGGGCCCGGTGACGGGGCATGGAGACATCGCGGCTCCCGCTGTCTGCCCAGTGAGCGCCAACTGGTTGTTGCGGCTGACGGCGTAGCCGATGAAGCTGTCGAAGGTGCTTCCCACGGGGCTGGTCTGACCCGCCAGCACGACGGAGAGACCGAGTGGCAGCAGAAACAGTCCCGAACCGCCACCGTTACCGTTGAGCACAACAGAGTCGCCATCCATGGCGTATGTGGTGCCGACACCCACGCTTCCACTACCGCTGAGCGAGGTCCAGTCTCCGCTCGCCGATAGGACGGGAGGCTCGTTCTGGAGCACCAGCTTGGTTATGGGGCCGCCGCTGAGGCCGGCGCCCGTTACGAAGTATCCATCACCGTATGCACCGCTGGCCGTGGCTTTGAAGGTCACGGAGGGCTGGGGAGCGTCGGTGATAGCCGGAGCGCTGAAAGTGCTGAGGGTGATTATCCCAAGGTCGGTGCGCTGTGTGTCGAACCAGGCCACCCCATCTGAGATCACGAGCCCAATTGCGGACGAGCTCAGCTCTTTCCACACCCCGGTCTTCCCGCCAGATGTCATCGCCGTGAACACGATATCCCCGTCATCGTTCAGCGCGGCGCCGGTGAACGAGGCGAAGGTCTCGCCGGTGATCCCAGGCGCTGAGTCGCCCACGGCCGCGATCTTGACGGTGCCGCCACCGCCCGTGCCGGTGCCGCAGGCTCCGCCGCCACCCCCGCCGCCGCCACCGGCGCCGGTCAGCAGCAAGGCTGCCGGAGCGGCGCCGCCGTTCTCCTGGAAGAGGGCCCTGCCGTCGGTTGCGATTCCCCACGCCTGCGGCTTGCCACAGTTCCCCGCGAGAAGCGGCGCTCCTGACGCTCCCTCCAACGCCACCTGGATGGGGCTGCTGGCTAACGGCGGGCGGAGAAAGAGGCCGGTGGGCCCTCCGGGCGGGCCCGGCGCCGGCGCCGGCACGACCCTGGCCGCGAACAGATCACCAGCAGTCCCGTCGAAGTTCGGCCCGGCCTGGAGGTCGGCCGGCAGCGTTCCGGGGCTATCACAGATTCTCAGCATAGTCGTCCCAGGAGTGGCCGGCGGCGGCGCCTCGTCGTAGTCGACGGCGACCAAGGACAGCAACCCGCCGCTGCCCTTGGCTACCGCACAGGGGCGCGGCGAACCGCTGGAGGAGGTGGATGCCGCGAAGATGGCTTTGCCGCTGGCGTCGATCTGAGGAGCGCCGAGGTCGCTGATGTTGCCGCTGGTGGGTGGTCGGAACGGGCCGGACGGGAACGTGATCATCTGACCCTGCTGGGCAATCAGCGTGAACGACGGCGGGCCGCTGGCAGCCACGTACTGCCGGGACGCACCCGGGAGGAGGCCCAGCAGGAGCGCCAGGCCAATCGCCAGTGCCAGTGTCCGCATCGCCCAGCACCCGGGAACGACCGCAGACTCAAGGGGCGAACAGCGGTCGCTTCCCTAGAAGACACTGCAATTATAGGAGCATCAGCAGCCTTGTCAAGAGAACAAACGGATTCCGCCGCAGTTTCGGCTAATTCCCGGCGCCGCGGCGGGTTATTCGCCGTGTAGGCGCCTGTGCTCGACTTTCAGGCAGCGGTCCATCACGACCTCCAGGCCGGCCTCCCGCGCCCGCCGGGCCGCCGCTTCGTGCACGATGCCCAGCTGCATCCAGACAACCTTTGCGCCCACGTAAATCGCCTCGGCCACGGCGCGCGCGGCATAGTGTGGCCGGCGGAAGATATCGACGATCTCGACCGGCTCCGGGACCGAGCAGAGGTCCGGATAGCACTTCTCTGCCAGCACTTCTTTCTCGCGCGGGTTGACCGGAATGATGCGGTAGCCGTGCTCTTTCATGTAGGCCGCCACCTGGTAGCTGGGGCGCGCGGGATCGGACGAGAGGCCGATGACGGCGATGACGCGATACTTGCGCAGGATGCCGGCTTCGATGCTCACGGGCCGGCCTCTCCCTGCGCAGCCTCGGTGCGAGCCGCGGCCTCGTCTGGCGCGGGCGCCTCCTCCGCCGCGCCGGCCTCTACCTCGACGGCGGCGGTGATCACCACGGGCCGGCCGGCCATGCCGGCGATCGCCTCGGCGGCGTCCAGCGCCCGCCCGAAGCCTTCGTCGATCAGGTCCGGCGTGTTGGCGGCGAGCACCTGGGCGATATACAGCCGCTTCCCGCTCGTCTTGACGAGGATGACGTCCCAGCCTCGGAGGTCCAACGGCGGCGGCGGCCCGCGGGGAGTCGCTTCGCCCAGTTGCAGGTCTTCGACTTCAATCCGGTCCACCTTCCAGAAAGGGACGAGTTCCGCCGTCCCCAGTCCCAGACCCAGCACGCCCTGCTGGAAGCGGACAGACTGTTTCGCCTTCTCGACCACGACGGCCGCTCCGATGAGCGAGTAGACGAGCCCCATGGCGGAGAACGGCGCCAGGATGACGCCCGGTACCAGCATCAGGGCCAGGACGCCCACCGGCAGGTCGTTGGCGAAGAGGGCGATGGCCACGAAGAGCCCGATGCTAATGGCCAGCCCGATGAGGGGTCCGATGACGGCGCCGCGCTCCGGCCGCAGGTCGATGCGGTCCTCCCGCACCACGCAGACCCGCCGGTCGAGCGGGATGCGCCTCACTTCCGCGGTCATTTCGCACCTATTGTACCCGGATGCGCCGGCCCATCGCCGTGGAGGCGGCATAGCGTCACCAACGGATCGAACCGGTACGCGGCATTGACCGGCTGGCGGCTGGGCCATAAAATCGAGCGCGGAGGCGCCCCATGCGGAAAGATTTAGTGGATATCCTGGCCTGCCCCGTCGATAAGAGCCCGCTGCAGCTCACCGTCGAGGAGGAGAAGGCGGACGAGGTGATCCGCGGCTACCTCACCTGCACCCAGTGCTCCGAGCGCTACCCGATCGAGGACCGGATACCGAACCTTCTGCCGCCGGAGCTACGCAAGGCGGGCTAGGGAGCCGGGTATGGAACGATCCCAGCAGACGGGCCTCGTCATCATGATCGTCGCCGCGTTCCAGTTCGTGTTGTTCTTCTGGGCGCTCACGCGGCGCAGCTACATGGCGGTGGCGATACCCGTCATGAGCGCCCTCGCCGCCGTCTCCGCCCTGGCCTTCTGGATCGGCTGGACGATGTTCACGGCCGAGGACGAAGAGCTGGAAGACGCCGCCGACGAGCCCTCCGCCTCAGAGCCCTAGGCCTGTCGCCAGACCCCTTGCCCCGCCCGGGACCACTATTGGGAGCGCCGATATGCCACGCAAGATCATCGTGCAAATCAACGCGAGCACTGCTCCTGTCCTTCAGGAGGTGGTCGCCCGGGATGAGCTCCAGCTACAGGAGCTCGTGAAAGATAATCCTGACCTGCTCCCAATTGAGGAATTCGGCATGAGTGGCCCCCTGATGGTC
>JBGQEU010000123.1:0-5396 GCA_041496525.1 Dehalococcoidia bacterium | reverse complement strand
GGCGACCGCGTCGGCTTCCTGCGTGTTGACGCGAGGCATCGATGCCAGGCCCTTCGCGTATTCGGCGGCGGCCAGGCCGGCGCGGCGGCCGAATACGATGAGGTCGGAGAGGGAGTTGCCGCCGAGGCGGTTGGCGCCGTGCAACCCGGCGGCGACCTCGCCCGCGGCGAAGAGGCCCGGAACCGTCGACGCCGCGGTATCGGCGTCCACGCGCACGCCTCCCATCATGTAGTGGGCCGTCGGGCCAATCTCCATAGGCGCCGCGGTTATGTCCACATCGGCAAGCTGCTTGAACTGGTGATACATGCTGGGCAGCGCCCGCTTGATCTCCTCGGCGGACCGGCGGCTGGCGATATCCAGGTAGACGCCGCCGTGCGGCGTCCCGCGCCCGCCTTTGACCTCAGCGTTGATGGCGCGCGCCACCTCGTCGCGCGGCAGGAGGTCGGGCGTCCGCCGGTTGTTGTTCTTGTCCTGGAACCAGCGGTCCGCCTCTTCCACGGTGTCCGCCGTTTCCGAGCGGAAGAACTCCGGGATATAGCGGAACATAAACCGCTCACCCTCGGCGTTCTTCAGGGTGCCGCCTTCGCCGCGGACGCCCTCGGTGACCAGGAGACCGCGCACACTGGGCGGCCAGACCATCCCCGTAGGGTGGAACTGGAAGAACTCCATGTCGATCAGATCGGCGCCGGCCCAGTGGGCGAGAGACTGGCCGTCGCCGGTGTACTCCCAGGAGTTCGAGGTGATCTTCCAGGCCTTGCCGATGCCGCCCGTGGCCAGCACCACCGCCTTCGCCCGGAAGACGATGACGGCGCCACTCTCCCGCCAGTAGCCGACGGCGCCGCTGATCCGGTCGCCGTCCTTCAGCAGGCGCGAGATCGTGCACTCCATGAACACGTCGATCCCCTTGTGGACGGCGTGCTGCTGCAGCGTGCGGATCATCTCCAGGCCGGTGCGGTCGCCCACGTGGGCGAGGCGGTCGTAGCGGTGGCCGCCGAAGGCGCGCTGAGAGATGCGCCCGTCCTTCGTGCGGTCGAACAGCGCCCCCCAACGTTCGAGTTCGTACACGCGCTCAGGGGCCTCCCTGGCGTGCAGCTCCGCCATCCGCCAGTTGTTCAGCATCTTGCCGCCGCGCATCGTGTCGCGGAAGTGCACCTGCCAGTTGTCCTCCGCGTAAACATTCCCGAGCGCCGCCGCGATGCCGCCTTCGGCCATCACGGTGTGCGCCTTACCCAGCAGGGACTTGCAGACCAGCGCCGTCTTCGCCCCCTGCGCCGAGGCCTCGATTGCCGCCCGCAGGCCGGCGCCGCCGGCGCCCACCACCACGACGTCGTAATCATGCGTTTCGTAGTCAGGCATGTCAGAACCCGCTCCACGTGTTCGGGTCCGTGATGTGGCCGTTCGCCACCAGCCGGATGTAGACGTCCGTGAACACGATCCAGACGAGGCTGGACCAGGCCCACAAACGGTGGCTCTGATTCCAGAGCGATACGCGTTCCCAGATCCCGTGCCGCGCCCGGCTGATCTTGGAGCAGCTGAAGCAGTTCAGCCCGCCGCCGATGAAGTGCCGGAAGGAGTGGCACGAGAAGCTGTACATCATAAGGAGGAAGGCATTCATGACGAGGATGACGGAGCCCAGGCCGATCCCCCAGCCTTCGTTCGGGTCGTGAAAGGCGCGGATGGCGCCGATCCAGAGGAAGATGTTGAAGACCAGCGCCCCGTACATGAAGAAGCGGTGGAGGTTCTGGAGGAGCAGCGGGAAGCGGCCCTCGCCCTCGTACTTGCGCCCCAGGTCGCCAACAGCGCAGGCCGGCGGCTGCAGGAGATACGAGCGGTAGTAAGCGCGGCGATAGTAGTAGCACGTGGCACGGAAGCCTACAGGCACCCACAGGATGAGCAGCGCCGGCGAGAACCACCAGGCGTTGTAGACGCCGTGTAGCTTTGGCTCATAGACGGGCGACAGGTAGGGCCCGATCTCGAAGTGCCACCTGTCGAGGAAAGCGCTAACCGTGAGGTAGCCCAGGAAGATCGTCAGCCCGACGGCGATTACCGCGGGCTCCACCCACCAACGGTCGCTGCGGAGTGTGGCCAGAAATCCCAGCTTGTGCGGTGGGCTGACCGCCGTCTCTGCGCGCGCCATCACTTCCTCCCGCTAACCTAGCGTCGGGCCCGTTATCAGTCTTTCCTTCAGAACCGGCCACATTCTATCAACGGCGTCTATTACGTTCAATGCGCCTGAGCCTTAGCGGGCCACACCCGGCCGGCGCGCTGCCAGCAATATCCCGGCGATACTCTTGCCATCGCGAATCTCCCCCTCCTCAACCAGGCGCACCGCCTCCGTCAGCGGCACCCGCTCCACCGTGATGTCCTCGTCCGGGTCCGCCTCCCGCGCGTCTTCCGTGAGCCCGGTGGCCAGGAACAGGTGCACGAACTCGGTGCAGTAACCGGGCGATACGAACAGCCCGCCCAGCCGCTCCAGGCTCTGCGCCCGGTAGCCTGTCTCCTCCTGCAGCTCGCGCTGGGCCGCCGCCGTGATGTCCTCGCCCTCGTCTACGCCTCCCGCCGGCACCTCCAGCAGCGTGGCGTGCGCGGGCAAGCGGTACTGCCGCACCATCAGCACGCTCCCCTGCCCGTCCAGCGGCACGATGGCGACCACATCCGCGTGCTCCACCACCTCCCGGCCGGCCGTGCGGCCGTTCGGCATCCGCACGGTGTCCTCGCGCAGACCGACGATGCGCCCGCTGTAGATACGCCGGCTCTCGGTAACACACTCGGCACGGGGATCGCTGTCGGCCAACGTCCGCTCGTCTACTTTGGGGTCGATATCCCGTTCAAGTCGAACAGCTCCGGATGGTCCGACGCGCGCAAGACGCGCAGCCAGTCCAGGCGCTCCGCCAGCACGGCGTAGTAGTCTGACGGCTTGGAGAAGCGGATGAACCTGGCGGTGTGCGGGCTGCGGCAGACTGACACCTTGGCCCCGGTGGCCAGTTCCCGGTCCACCTGCCCGTCCACGCTGACCACGGCATCCTGGTCGGCGCTCACCGTCAGGTCGATGACGGATTCCGGCGGCAACACCAGCGGCCGCGCCGCCGCCATGTGCGGCGCCACGGGCGTCAGGATCAGGTCCCGCGATTCCGGATGCAGGATAGGGCCGCCGGCGGAGAGAGAGTAGGCGGTGCTGCCCGTCGCCGTCGCCACGATCATCGCGTCGCACCGGTGCACGGCCAGCCGCGACCCGTCGACCCAGACGTCGACGTACACCGGCCGGCTCACCTTCATCCTGCCGACGACGACGTCGTTCAGGGCATGGTAGGTCACTCCCCAGGACGGCAACTGGGCCTGCAACATCGTCCGCTCCTCGATGCGGCAGCGGCCGGCCAGGACATCCGGCAGCGACGCCATCAGCTGTTGCGGCCGCACCTCGGCCAGGAAGCCCAGCCGTCCCATGTTCACGCCCAGCACCGGGATGTGGTACGGGATCACGGACCGGGCCGCGTGCAGCATCGTGCCGTCGCCGCCCAGGCAGATCAGCAGGTCCGTCTCCGACATCTCCGCCGCCGTCGCCGCCTCGTCCCAGTCGGACACTGTCCAGACCGTCTCGGCCTTGTCCTGGAGATAGGCCGCTACCTCGTCCGCCAGCTGCTGCGCCGCCGCCCAGCGGGAGTGGACGAAGATGCCGATCTTCTTCAACCGGGGCCTCGCAAGGGATCGGCGAGTAGGGGCGCATCGTGACGCGCCTCTACGGACCGCAGCCACAGCAGGAACTCGCGGTTGCCGGCCGCGCCCAGCACCGGCGAAGCGGCCAGGTCCAGCACCCGGAAGCGGTTCCGCACGCACCACGCCGCGAACCGGCCGATCAGCGTCGCGTGCATCTGCGGGTCCTTGATCACGCCGCCGCGCGGCACCTCTTCCTTCGCCGCCTCGAACTGCGGCTTGAACAGCACGATGATGTTACCCCTGCCCGGCGCACTCATATCCGTTCGCCCTGAGCCTGTCGAAGGGCTTCGTTTCACCCCGGCGCTGCCCTCCAACAACCGCCGCACCACAGGCAGCACCAACCGCAGCGAGATGAACGATACGTCCGCCGTGGCGATGCCGACCGGCTCCGGCAGTCCTACCAGGTGCCTCACGTTGACGCCCTCCATGGCGACCACCCGCGGGTCCTGGCGCAGCCGGTAGTCCAGCTGCCCCTTCCCCACATCGATGGCATAGACTCGCGCCGCGCCGTGCTGGAGCAAGCAGTCGGTGAAGCCGCCTGTGGAGGCCCCAATGTCGACCGCCACGAGACCGCTGACGTCTATCCCGAAGGCGCGTAGCGCGTGCTCCAGCTTCTCGCCGCCGCGTCCGGCGTAGCGGGGCGAAGCGGCTACCTCCAGCGGAGCGCTCTCCTCGATCAATGTCCCTGGCTTGGACACCGGCCGCTCGGCGACCGTCACCTGGCCGGCCATTATCAGCGCCTGCGCCTTCTTAGGGCTGTCCGCCAGCCCTCTGTCCACCAGCAGTACGTCCAACCTCCGTTTGCTCATGAGCGCAACTCAGAATAGCACCTGGGACAGGGAACATGGAACACAGGGCCCGTGCGTAGGGGCGCCTGCTTGCTGCGCCCCTACACCGACGCCAGGTGCTGGGCCAGTTCTTGCGGCGCCGAGAAGAACGGCGAATGGCTCGTGTCCATCGAGATCACCCGCCGGCAGGGCGACGCCGTGTACATCTGCTTCTGGACAGCGGGCGAGATCGCCCGATCCCGCAGGCATTCGATGTAGACGCGCGGGATGCGGCCCCAGTTTTCGGCCGTGGTGTGCACGGGCGTGGCGAACGGCGCTGTGGCCTGCGGCACCAGCAGCGATTTGGCCCGCGCCACGTCCTCGTCCGCGCAGCCGCCGTAGAACACCTCTTTCAGAGCCTCATCCGGCACGACGGCGGACGACCCATCGGCCGACTGCACGAGGTTCGGCAGCACCAGCGCTTCCGTGTCGCCCTCCGCCACTTCCAGCAGCGACTGGCCGTCCCGCAGGAGGAAGGCCGTCAGGTAGACCAGCGTCCGCACCTTCGCCGGCGTCTGCTCCGCCGCCTGCGTGATGGCCAGCCCGCCCATGCTGTGGCCCACGAGCGCGACCGGCGCCTCCTGCGCCGAAAGGACTTCGCAGACGCGGTCGGCGTACGCCTGTAGCGTCACCTGCGCGATGGGTGTCCGGTCCTGGCCGAGCCCCGGCAGGTCGATGGCGACGGCCCGGTGACCGGCCTTCTCCAGCAGCGGGACCACCTTGTCCCAGCACCAGGCCCCGTGCCAGGCCCCGTGGACGAGCACGTGAGTGGTCATGGGCACCCCTTTCTGCAACGCGCATCACGGCTAGGAGGCAGGCGGTGGAAAGTCAACGAGAAATGGACACCACGAAGGC
>JBGQEU010000122.1:0-5396 GCA_041496525.1 Dehalococcoidia bacterium | reverse complement strand
CGCCTGTTCGGCGAGGCGTTGAACCGCGGCGACCTGGACGCCATCATGACCCTGTACGAGCCCGATGCCGCCATGCCGGAGCAGTCCGGCAACGTCGCCGTCGGCACCGACGCTCTGCGCGCCTCCATCGGCGGGTTCGTGGCCATGAAGCCACAGATCGACCTCAAGGTGGAGAAGGTGGTTCAGGCGGGAGATATCGCCCTCGTCTACTCGAAGTGGAGCATGGAAGCCGGCGGCCAGAAGATGGAAGGCAAGGGGCGGGAAGTGGCCCGCCGCCAGCCGGACGGGACCTGGCTATTCCTAATCGACGACCCGTTCGGCGGCGGCCAGTAGCGCGGCCGCCGTCGCAAGGCGTCTATCATTGCGATTGCGCAATTAGGGACCGTTTGCCCATTGACATTCACGCACCGGCATACGGTAGAATCTCCTAAAACGTAATACGCGCGCCGAACCCTAACAGGGCGGGGGAACCAAATTCGGGGTGAAGTCCTTCCTCGGAAGGACAGGGCTACTTTCCAGCCCCAACCCGTCAGCTAACCTCGCAGGCGTGGGAAAGGTCGATCCGATCTACGGGCGACCTTTTTCTTTGCCTGAAACACGCAAGGACCTGGACTAGAGGGGAGGACAGCGATAGAGCCTGAAAGGCCTCTGGCGGCCGTCAGCCACTTCTCGAGCGGCCTGCTCGGCATCGACGTCGCCCCAGCGCCCGTGATCCTGCCAATCTCCGCGCGTCTCTCGCGCTCGACCTACGGCCTGCCCCAGGCCAACATCACCCCCATCGCCCGGACCGCCACCCTCACGCTGGACCGGCCGCTCCACCGGGAGCAGCCCCTGGAAGCGTTGCGGCCCATCGCCAGCCGCAAACGCGCCATCCTCAAGCGGGCCCTGGAGATCCTGCCCGCGGCCATTGCCCTCAGCGTCATCTCATCGCTAGTCTGGGGGCCGTTTGTCGCTCCCATCCCCTTCGCCGTCGCGCTGCTATCGTTCCACGCCTACTGGCTGTGGCGCGCTCAGATGACCGGCATCCACGCCTTCAAGGGCTTCCGCCTCCTCCGGCGCTACAAGCACGTCGACTGGCGGCAGCGGTACGAGGAGCGGCGCGCGCAGGGCGATCCGTGCCTGGAGTGGGCGCAGATCCGCCACATCGTGATCATCCCCAACTACACGGAGAGCGCCGATAAGCTCCGCATGTGCCTGGACTCCCTGGCCGGCTCCGCTGAGCCTTCGCAGATCATCGCCGTCCTGGCGATGGAAGAGCGCGAGGGCGAAGCCGCGTACGCCAAGGCCGCGCAGATGCGCCGTGAATACGAGGGCCGGGTCGGCCGTGTTATCACCACCTTCCACCCCTGGGGTCTCCCCGGCGAGGTCGTGGGCAAGGCTTCAAACGAGAACTGGGCCGCCCGCCGCGCCAAGGAGCAACTCGTCGACCGCGAGGGCGGAGACCTCGATCTGCTAACCATCACCAGCTGCGACGTCGACACGGTCTTCGACCGCAAGTACTTCTCCTGTCTGACCTACAACTTCGCGATCGATCCCAACCGCTACCGGCGCTTCTGGCAGGGCCCCATCTTCTACTACAACAACATCTGGCACGTCCCGGCGCCCGCCCGCCTGCCGCACGTCCTGGCCGGGCTAAACCACCTGGGTCGGCTATCCCGTGGCTTCCTGCGCATGAACTTCCCCCAGTCCACCTACAGCCTCAGCCTGCGCATGGCCAGCGATGTCGATTACTGGGACCCGGACGTCATCCCCGAGGACTGGCATATGTTTCTGAAGTGCTTCTACCACCTCGGCGGCGAGGTGGACGTCGAGACCATGTATACGCCTATCTACATGGACGGCATCCGTTCCCGCACCTACCTCGGCACCTTCGTAAACTACTTCCAGCAGGCCCGCCGCCATGCCTGGGGCTGCACCGACATCCCGTACGCCGTCCAGCAGGTCATCGACCACCCGGAGATCCCGCTCATCCACCGGGTCCGGCGGCTGTGGGCGCTCTCCGAGAGCCACGTGCTCTGGTCCACCCAGTGGTTCCTCGTCACTGTCGGCCGCGTGCTCCCGTTCGCCATGGTCTCGCTGGGCCTCGTGGATATGCCCGATTGGTTTCCTGTGATCTCCAAGTGGCTGCTCACGCCCTGCGCCGGCACACTGATCCTCCTCATCACCCTTGACGCCTTAATGCGCCCTAAACGCCCGCCGGAATTCCGTCTTTGGCATTACCCTTTCCAGTTCGGGCAGTACTTCCTGATGGCCGTTATCACCTTCTTCTCCTCGGCACTACCCGCCCTCGACGCCCAGGTTCGCCTGGCGCTGGGCAAGCGAATGGAGTACCGGGTCACCGAAAAGGCCTAGGCCGCGCGCCCGGCCCGTATGACCACCCCCACCGTCACGCCCTGGTCCGCCTCAGAGCCGCCATCCCGCGCGGCGCTCGAGGCGGTGTTCCGCCGGGACGGCCTCTCGCCCAGCTGGTGGTCGAACCGCCGCGGCTACAACTACACCGTCCACTCCCACCGCTATCACAAGATGCTCTACTGCGCGCAGGGCAGCATCCGCTTTTGCATCCAGCCCTCCGGCCAGACCTTCGATCTCTCCCCCGGCGACCGCCTAGACATACCCTCGGGCATACCGCACTCGGCTATCGCCGGCCCGGACGGAGTCACGTGCGCAGAGGCGCCGGTGTTCGAGCCTTCCGCGGACTGATCCCCGCACCTCCGTGCTCTTCACACCCGTCGGCCACGCTGACGCGCCGGCCTGAACAACGCCGAGGAAAGCCGTGTCCCGTGTCCCATCTCTCGTGAGCGGGCGGCCCGGCGCCTCACACCGTCATCCGCGTTCTAAGCCACTTCGACTAACGGTACGTCGCCAGACGGACTAACCCTGGCCCTTGGCGGCTGTTGCCGGCCGCTTAAGGATCAGGTAGCTCGTCTCCATCCTGATCAGGGGGTGCACCGCCGCCACCTCCCAGCCGTCCTTGCCAAGGCCGTCCAGGTAGCGCGTCACAAACCCCGTCCGGTGCTCACCCGGCTGCCGGATGAACTCCACCCCTTCGGAGGAGATCCTCCCCCGAAAGTCCACATAAGCGATCCTGTACTCCCAAGCTGCCATCTTCGCCTCCTTTGCGGCGAACCGGCGCCCGGCGCACGAGCCGCCCGCTCACGTCCTATTATGGGCCATCCTATCTCCGCCACAACTGCTACACTGGGGAGACGCCGCCACAGCGACCGGCAGACGGCCGCCGCCTGCCCAGCGACGGCGCCCCCGCTGAACTCGCCATTGAAGGAGAACACCCCATGAAAGTCCTGCGCACGCCCGATAACCGCTTCCTTGACCTGCCGGACTTCCCGTTCCAGCCCAACTACCTGGAGGTTCCGGACGGCGAAGGCGGCAACCTGCGCATCCACTACTTAGACGAAGGCCCGCGCGACGCGCCGCCTGTCCTGCTCATGCACGGCGAGCCGTCGTGGTGCTTCCTCTACCGCAAGATGGTGCCAGTCATCGCCGGCGCCGGCCTGCGGGCCGTGGCGCCCGACCTGGTAGGCTTCGGGCGCTCCGATAAGCCCGCCCGGCGCGAGGACTACACCTACCAGCGTCACGTGGACTGGATGGCGGCCCTCCTCGAAGCCCTCGGCCTGCGGAACGCCACGATGTTCGGCCAGGACTGGGGCGGCCTCATCGGCCTGCGTCTGGCGGCCGAGCACGAGGAGCGCTTCGCCCGCATCGTCGCCGCGAACACGTTCCTGCCCACAGGGGATCGGTCGCCGGGCGAGGCGTTCCTGCGCTGGCAACAGTACTCGCAGGAGACGCCAATCTTCAACGTAGGCGGCATCGTTCGCGGCGGCTGCGCGACCAAGTTTGGTCCGGAGGTCGAGGCCGCGTACAATGCACCATTTCCAGACGATTCTTACAAGGAAGGCGCGCGGCAATTCCCGTTGCTCGTCCCGACGACGCCAGACGACCCGGCAGCCCCGGCCAACCGCAAGGCCTGGGAAGTCCTCCAGCGCTGGGAGAAGCCTTTCCTCTGCGCCTTCAGCGACTCCGACCCGGTCACGCGCGGCGCCGACCGCGTCTTTCAGGCGACCGTTCCAGGCGCCAAGGGCCAGCCGCACACTACCATCACCGGCGCCGGCCACTTCCTGCAGGAAGACAAGGGAGAAGAGCTGGCACAGGTCGTGATAGACTTCATCAGCCGCACACGCGACTGATCAAGTCAAAATCCGCGCGTGAAACCGGAGGGCCACCAATGGGACGCAAGATACTGTTCATCACCACCGACCAGATGCGCTACGACTCGCTCCAGTGCAACGGCGGCCAGGTGGCGCGCACCCCGATCGCCAACTGGCTCTCGCACACCGGCATCAACTACCGGCGGGCCAACAACCAGAACGTCGTCTGCATGCCGGCGCGCTCGTCGATGATCACCGGCCAGTACGTCCGCACACACGGAGTCTACGCCAACGGCGTGCCGCTGCCGGAGGACGCCCCCAGCGTCGCCGCTTACCTGCACGAGAACGGCTACCGCACGGCGCTCATCGGCAAGGCCCATTTCCAACCCGCCTTCGACCTGGCCGGCAGATGGACCGAAAACCGGCTGGCCCGCGACGACTCCAACGGCCCCTACCGCGGCTTCGACTACATGGAGCTGGCCATGCACGGCCCTCAGCCGATGTGGCACTACGGCAAGTGGTTGAGTGAGAACCACCCGGCCTACGTGGCGGGCTTCTACCAGCTCTTCACCTCCAAAGGCATGAACGACGAGCCCGGCGGCGACACCGGCGCGCCCGAGGTGAAGTTCAACCCGCTGCCGCGCGAGTACTATCACACCGACTGGGTGGCCGAGCGTACCGTCCGCTGGCTGAACACTCTGCCGGCGGACTGCGACTGGTTTCTCTGGATGAGCTTCCCGGACCCGCACCATCCGTGGGACCCGCCGGAATCGGAGATCAAGCGCGTCAACTGGCGCGACCTCGACCTGCCGCCCGGGCACCCGGGGAGCGTCGAGAAGTGCGTCGACATCCTCGCGCAGAAGCCGGCGCACTGGCTTGCCTACTACGAGGGCCGCTACCGCAACGTCGAGGGCGGGCCAACTCGCTTCGTGCCCAAGCTCATGACGCACGACCAGGTGCGCGAGATCAGCGCCATGACGCATATCCAGAACGAGTTGATCGACGAAGCCTGCGGACGGGTGATCAAGCGCGTGGAGGAGCGGGGCTGGCTTCAGGACACCGACATCTTCTTCACCACCGACCACGGCGAGCTGCAGGGAGACTTCGGGTTGATGTTCAAGGGGCCATACCACTGCGACGCCTTGATGCGCATCCCCCTCATCTGGCGTCCGGCGCCGTCGGCGAACGTCACGCCCGCCGAGCTGAGCGAACCCGTCGGCCAGGTGGATCTGG
>JBGQEU010000121.1:0-5407 GCA_041496525.1 Dehalococcoidia bacterium | reverse complement strand
CCCTGGTCTTCCGCCTGATCCCCACGGAGGACCGGCCGCGCCTGATGTGCGACCGGGGGCACATCCTCTACGTCAACCCGAAGCTGATCGTCGGCGTCATCCCGGAGCGGCAGGGCCGCATCCTTCTGCTCCGCCGCGCCATCGAGCCCCAATACGGCTTCTGGACGTTCCCCGGCGGCTTCATGGAGATCGATGAATCGGTGGAGGAGTGCGCGGCCCGCGAGGCCCACGAGGAAGTCGGCGTGCATGTGCGGGTGCTGGACCTTATCGGGGTGTACTCCCGGCCGGGCCCCGGCATCGTGTCGATCGTGTTCCGGGGCCGCGTGGCGACCGGGCACCCGCAGGCGGGGCGAGAGGCGCTGGAGACGCGCTGGTTCCGGCCCGAGGAGATCCCCTGGGAGGAGCTGGCCTACGAAACGACCCGCTGGGCGCTCAGCGCCTGGATGGAGACGTGGTCGGGGCGGTGAGCGGGGGCATCGTCGGGGTCAGAGGAGCCCGGCCTACACGCTAACTTCGCCGCGGGCGGCCGCGGCTTGGCGCCGGACGCGGAACGCCGTCCTGCTTGCCGAAGAAGTCGAAGTCGCCCTTTTCGTCGCCAATCAATAGCACGGACGTGAGGCCGATGTCCATGAGCCGCGTGCCGACGCGCGAGGGGATACGGTTCAACGTCACGCTGGTTGTGAAGACTGTGGGAAGGGACGAATTGTACCGATAGTTGATGAGCTGGAACAGCTTCTCATCTGCCCAAGGCGTACCGCTCTCCGCACCCAGATCATCGAGGATCAGGAGCGGCGCATTGCGGACCTGGTCGAACATCTCGTCGAATGCCCTTGGGTTCTGCGGATTGTAGGTCGAACGCAAGCGGTCCAGCAGGTCCGGGACGACGACGAACATCACCTGGCCGCCCGCGCCCCGGCAGTAGTTGCCGATAGCGGCAGCCAACCTGGTCTTTCCCTTGCCCGAGCGGCCGGCCAGCAGAAACCAGGTCTTTGGATCTCGGGCGAATTTCAGCGCCTCCCGGTGAGCGTTCTCGATTTCTTTCAGTTCAGATGGATTGCCAGCGCAACGACGAGCGTCGAAAGTCTTGAAGGTCATGCCCCGCAATAACGGGAGGTCGAGGGCGTCCAGATCCCCCATGTTGGAGCCCGCGCCCGACTCCAGGTGGTACACCTGCGAGAGGTCGGCGTCGGTCAGCCGCGTCTGTATCCTGGGGTCAAAGCTGCTCATGTCGAGGTTGGTCGTGATCACCGTCGGCAGCTGGGCGCTGTAGCGATGGTTGAGCAGTTGGAAGAGCTTCTCCTCCGCCCACGGCGTCGCGCTCTGCACGCCCAGGTCGTCCAGGATCAGCACGGGGGCGGCGCGCACCAGCTCGAACAGTTCGTCGTATCCCACCTCACCGCCCGGCTGGTAGGCGGAGCGCAGGTGGTCGAGGAGGTCCGGCACAACCATAAACAGGGCAGCCTGGCCGCGCTCCACGCAGCGACCGGCGATGGCCGCCGCCAGGTGCGTCTTGCCGCAGCCGCTGGGCCCGCTGAGCACCAGCCAGCCGGCCGGACTTTCGGCGAACGCCTGCGCCGCCTTCACGGCGCCGGCGAAACGCTCCTGATGGCCCTCGTTCGGGCTGCGCCCGCGCGGGCTCAGGTTCTCGAACGTCAGGCGGGAGAGCGGGCCCAGATTGCTGTAGCGCTGCAGGCGGGCCTGCCGCTTGTCGTCGCGCTCGTCCCGCGTGCACTCGCAAAGGAACGCCTTGCCAAAGTCGGGATGGCCCAGCCGCACTGCGCGCCGCACGAATCCGGCGCCGCCGCAGCGGATGCATACCTCCTCGTCTTCCTCGAGGGCCGGTTCAGGCCGTAACGCCGGGGGAGGGCCGTCGGCGTTTGCCGGCGCGGTACCGCCGCTCCAGCCACTCGATTTGAGTATCTCGTTCAGGCTTTTCATAGTCCGGCCCCTCGGTTTCCCAGCGGCGCAGGATGCGCTCGATGTACCGCCAGTTGCGCTTGTTGAGCTCCACAGCCTCGCGCATCGCCTCTCGCACCCACTCCGGCGGGTAGCGGGACTCTGCTTCCTTCAAGTCCTCGGCGATGAGCGGCGTGATGTTCCCGATGTTCTCTTCGTAGAGAGCGAAAATGTTGGGCGCGGCTGATCCCTCCGCCGGCGGCAGCGGTTCCCCTCCGCCCAAGGCGGACGGCCCGGCGGCTTCTACAGCACCCATCGCTCGCCGGTTAGCGGGCGTGTTAACGGCGAACACCTCTTCCTCTCGCTCCTGCGCCTTGACGGCTGCCCGGAACAGCGTGCCGCGCTCGACGGCCAGGGCCAGGCCGCGCTGCAGCGCCCGGCCGTCCTGGCCGCCGCAGAGGTTCGCCAGCGACCGTATGAGGGTGGCGTCGGCCTCCAGTTCGCGGCGGGTCAGAGAGCGTGGCGAACGGCGCGCCCCGCCCGCGGCGGACTGCGCGAAGAAGAAGTAGACGGTGACCACCAGCTCCTCGACGCTGTCGATCTCCGGCAGGACGCGGGAGAAGAAGAGGCTGGGCACCGTCGTCGCCAGGCCGGAGCTGGGGAAGCCGGAGAACGGCCTGCCGTCCACTTCTGGCGCCGGTCCTTCCGGGAAGGACGGCCTTCTCACGCTTCCTCTTCCCAGTCCGTCGGTTCCCGCACCAGCAGGTCCTCGAAGCGGGCCAGCTTCTCGCGGAAGCGGAGGTGGATGGTGCCGGTGGGGCCGTTGCGGTGCTTGGCCACCACGATCTGCGTGATGCCGGCCGGGTAGCTATCGGCCGGCCGGTCCGGGTGCTGCCGCTGCCACTCCTCGCGGGCCACGTACTTGTCCTCGCGATAGATGAACATGACGACGTCGGCGTCCTGCTCGATGCTCCCCGATTCCCGCAGGTCGCTGAGCTGCGGGACGTTGTTGGCGCGCGACTCGGCGGCACGGGAGAGCTGCGAACAGGCGATGACCGGGACGTCCAGGTCGCGGGCCAGCTGCTTCAGGGAGCGCGAGATGTAGCTCACCTCCTGCACCCGGTTCTCATTGCGCATGCCGGACTGCATGAGCTGCAGGTAGTCCACCAGCACCAGGTCCAGGCCCCGCTCCAGCTGCAACCGCCGCGCCTTGGCCCGCATCTCGGCCACGGTCAGCATGGCCGAGTCGTCGAAGTAGATCGTAAGGTCGGAGAGGACGCCCAGCGCCTGCGATATCTTGCGTTCATCCCGGTCCGAGTGCTGGCCGAAAGAGAGGCGCGTGGAATCGACGCCGGACTCCATGGCCAGCAGCCGCTGCACCAGCTGCTCCGCCGCCATCTCGATGGAGAAGAAGGCGACGGTGCCGTTCTGCCGGGCGGCCGCGGCGCGGGCGAAGTTGAGGACGAGCGAGGTTTTCCCGAGGCTGGGGCGGGCGGCCACGATGACCAGGTCGCCACGCTTCAGCCCCGTTAGCAAGGTGTCGAGGTCCATGAACCCGGTCGTGACCGCGCGCGCCTGCGCGGCCACGGCGCCCAGTCCGGCCTCCGCGTTCTCCAGGTATCCGGCCAGCAGCTCGCGGATGTGCACGAAGTCGCGCAGCGCCTCGCCCTGGCGGACGCCGGCCAGCAGCGTCTCCGCGCGCCCCAGCGCCTCGCCGACGTCGGCGCCGCCCTCGTAGGCGAGCTGAGCGATGTGACCGGCGGCCGAGATCAGCTTCCGGTAAGTGGCGTCCCTCTGGACGATGCCTGCGTAATGCTCGACGCCGACGGACGTCGGCAGCTCCGTGATCAGGCGGCTGAGGTAGGTGACGCCGCCGACGTCCTCCAGCCGGCCACTGCGGGCCAGCTCGTGGGCGACGGTGATCTGGTTGATGGATTCGCTGCGGTCCCAGAGGGCGCGGCAGGCCTGGTAGATCCAGGCGTTCTTTTCCCGGAAGAAGTCCTCGGCCTTGAGACGGGGAGCGACCTTGTAGATGGCTTCCGGGTCGACGAGCAGGGAGGCTACGACCGCCTCCTCCGCCTCAATATCGTGTGGGGGCAGCTTTTCTGCCCGTCCGGCCTCGATCACCATGCGTTGTTACCGTTCTCCCGCTCTGACCCGGCCGGACTATTCAGCTGTGCCCCCACCCCGCCTGTCACCCGCCACTGCCCGGCCGGTCAGGAACCTTCGATGCTGCTCTTCTCCTGGTCTTCGGCTGCGTCCTCGGCCTCCGCCTCTACGGCCTGGCCTGCAGCCTCCGCCTCGCTGACCTCGGACGCATCCTCGGGGGGTTCTTCCGCCGCGGTCTCCACTGCAGCCTCCGCCGTGGTCTCCTCTGCGGCCGGCGCCGTGGTCTCCACTTCTGCCTCCGCCGTGGTCTCCGCTTCCGCCTCCGCCGTGGCTTCCGCTTCGGCCGGCGCCTCCAGCGGCTCCACGTTTACGGTCACCCTGGCGTGCACGTTGCGCGTCAGCTTCACGGTCACCTCGTGGGCGCCCAGATCGCGGATCGGCTGCTTGAGGTCGATCTGCTTGTGGTCCAGCTCGATGCGCGTCTTCTCCTGCAACGCCTCGGCGATGTCCCGCGCGGTGACCGACCCGAACAGCTTGTCCTGCTCGCCGACGCGGACCTGGATGCTGATCGACTTGCCCTCGACCTTGGCCAGGAGGTGCTGTCGCGCCTCGTCGTCCACGCGCTCCTGACGCCGCGCCTCTTTGCCGGCCTTGGCCTGGGCGATAGCGATGTAGTGCTCGGTCGCCGGCGCCGCCAGCCTGCGGGGCAGCAGGTAGTTGCGGGCGAACCCGGCGGCGACGTTCTTGACGTCGCCCGTGCGGGCGGTGCCTTCCACCTCTTCGAGAAATACGACTTTCATGGGGCTGAACTCCTTCGCCTATGTTAGAGACCCCTCATGCGGCAGGGGCAATGGCCTTTTCAACAACAATAATCGACATTCCGTCCACAGGCGAGTTTAGAACACCTGTGCGATGCTGTCAATGTCCCGCAGCCTCTGGTTCGCCGGGTGAGGTCCACGAACCGACAGGGCAGGGCTGAAGCCCGGCAGCTACGCCCCGCCGGCCAGCGCCCGCTCCAACCCGCCTTCGTAAGCGGCGCGCATCTCGTCCAGCGAGGCGTCAATGGGCCCCAGGCGCATCCCGCCGTCATCTGTTACACGGCCGATGAAGCTGAAGGGTATCCCCAAACCCTGCCCGATCGCGTGCAGGGCTTCCCGCTTCTCCGGCAGCACGGCGACGACGATCCGCGACTGCGCTTCACCGAACAGCGCGGCGTGCAGCCGCGGGCCGAGCGGCGCGGCGGCGGCATCCAGCCCCCGGCCGCCAGCCAGGCACATCTCGGCCAGCGCCACGGCCAAACCGCCGTCCGAGCAGTCGTGACAGGCGTTCGCCACGCCCTGCCGGACGGCCGCCAGGGCGGCCCGTTGCACGCGCGCCTCGAGCCCCAGGTCGATAATCATCT
>JBGQEU010000120.1:0-5443 GCA_041496525.1 Dehalococcoidia bacterium | reverse complement strand
GCCGTCCCGGTTGGTGCCGAACGCGATCTTGCCGTTAGAGATGGTAGGCGTCGGATCGCAGGCATCGCCGGCCCCATCGCCATCAGTGTCCGCCTGGTCCTGGTTGGCAACCGTGGGACAGTTAACGCATGCATCTCCAAGGCCATCGCCGTCGGAGTTCGTCTGAGCAGCGTTAGCTGTGGAGGGGCAATTATCGCACGCATTCCCCTTACCATCTCCATCGCTATCCGTCTGGTCGGCGTTGGCCGTCGTGGGGCAATTGTCGAAATCATCGCCGACGCCATCGCTATCAGCGTCGAAAGAAAGGTAGACCGCTGTTGATCCTTCGTAGTAGCCGCAATCATCCTTGAGATAGATGGTCAATTGGTCCTGGCCGGGCTGGACCTGCGACGAGATGTCGAACGGCCCGGCCGCAGGGAGCGAGCCGCAGAAGTCGTGCGTGAAGGTGGACGTGGACAAGTCGGGCCGTACCGCTACCGTCTGCAGCACATCATCCACACTGATCTGGCCGCTGCCGTTGGGTGCGCTCGCGAGCCAGAGCAACCCACTTGTATAGGTTATCGTTCCACTCCATGTGTAGAACGTTTCACCCACCTGTCCGACAGGTTGGTTGGGAATACCAAGGGTGATGGTGGCCGTATGCGGCAAAGGATCCGTGGCGTCGGGAATGCCATCGCCGTCTGTGTCCGGCTGGACCTGGATGGTAGCCTCGCCGTTGACCGGGCCGTTATTGCCGGTGGCAGGATCGCTGACATGCGGGTCGAGGCTGTGGATGGTTGCGTCTACTGAGAACACGTGGCTGGACGAGGCGGTACAAGTCACCAACCAGTTGGCGTTGAGGCTGGGGCCCGGCAATGTCCCGGACACAAACGCCGGGTTGCTGCTGGTGGTGGAGCAATCCGGCGGCAGGCTCAGCGTGGCGGCGACCATCGCTTGCGCGGGCACGTACCAGCCGCCATTACCAGCGGCGATGGCAGCATCGATCGCGAAGGGCACGTTCGCTGTAGCCGGCCCGCCGGTAACGCCGACGCTGGATACCGCCAGGTCCGCCTCGGCGATGATGGCCACGAGGGTCTCCGGCGAGACCAGGCTATTGTCAGCGGGCGCTGCCTCGAAGGCGGCTGCGTCATCCACCAGGACGGTGGCGGTGGCAGAGAACGCATGGAACGAGGGCGAGGTGCACGTCACCGAGAAATACGGGGGCGGTATGGCAAGCGGTGGGCCGGTTGAAAGAGGCAAGTCCTGCACCGTGACAGGATTGTCTCCGAGTAACGTGCAGTCCGGCGGCAGGAACAGAGTCACCGTCACATCCGCGTTGACCGGAGTGTGCGGCCCCGCGTTGCCGACCAACGCGTTCACGGACACGGCGAAGGCAACCCCGGGAGGCAAGAAGGATGGGGCGGTGATGGTCGGGCCAGCGACGAACAGGTCCGCAGCCTCCGGGCAGGGGACACCCACCGCCACGGTGGCATTGAGCACACTCGTGATGGGGATGGCGGCGTTTGCGTCTGTCCTAGCGCCCACTTTGGTCAACGTCAGCGGGCTCATCCCCGGCGTCATGCCGGTCAGCGTGATCCGCGTCAGCACCCCGGGGCCGACCTCCGCGGTGCCGCCGACTGGCTCAGGGCCACTTGGGGTGCCTGTGTCCAAGGCTCCCGATCTCCAGCTCCCGACTCTCGCATCCGGCAATGGGTCCGACGGCCACAAAGGGTCAAGGTTGCTTCCTGTCGCCTGCAGCAGCAGCCAGTCCTGGTTCTGCATCGAAACGCTGACCACCGCCGCGTCATAACCCAAGACAAACTCATAGGCCTCGATGCCGTCGGCGGCGTGGACCCCCGGTGGCGGGATCACCACATCGATGTTGATGTTGCCACCGCTGGTGACCTGGCCGCACGGCTGGATGTCGGCGCCCCCGGTCAGGCGGGCGTCGTTCCCCGTGGTGTCCATGTCGATGGCCACCTGTATCGCGCCTTGGGCGGGCGGCGGCACATACGGCGGCGCCGGAGTACAGCTCGTATGGAACAGCGGCAGCGTGAGCTGGTCCACGTCCGCAACACCGATGATGCCGTCCTGGTTCAGGTCGTAGCGCTGAGAGAAGTTCGGCTCGCCCAGCCTGCTTGCCCAGTGGGGGACCAGTGCTACCAAGTCCTGCAGGTCGATGGTGTTGACGCTCAAGGTGTTGTTGATGAAGTTGGGTGGCCAACCCGTGCCGCAGGCGGAGAACGGGTCCGTGCCCAGGTACCCTTCCAGGGCGTTGTCGTAGCCGTCGAGGTCGCTGTCCAGGCCGGCGGGGGTCACCTGGCCGGGGCGCATTAAGCCCAGGACCGCAAGGGTCACACCTGCGGCAAACAACAGGCAGAGCCGCCGTAGATCCACAGCTTACCCCCTCAGGCGGCCCGCCCGCGCTCATTGTAGGCCCGTTCCAGGCCTTGTCAAGCAGCCTTGCCGGGAAGACGCGCGGCCAGGACTCGCCCCTACATACAGGTTGAAGGATCGCCGGAGACGAGCCGCTAGAACGGGTAGCCCTTGGCGCCCTGGAGGCCCTTCAGGCAGGAGATCTCGCCGATGTGGTTGGAGGGATGGATCACGGCGGTCAACGTGATGAAGGCGCCCAAGCTCATCTTGCCCATGCCGGCGCTGGTGAGGTCGATCTCCCGGTCGAGATCTTCGGGCTTCAGGCCCGCCACATACTCCTCGGTATTCTTGAATACAGCCCGGACGTACTCCTGGACCTGCGGCAGGTCGACGCTGACGCGCTCCGCCCACTCGCCATAGGGGCCCATAGGGTGGGCCTCGCTGGCTCCGGTCTTGCCGGCGAAGGCGCCCATGGCCAGGGGCTGGCGGCCGATCGTCATGTTGAGGAAGAGGTCTTCTGCGGACGCCATGTGGACGAGCATCGGCGCGGCGGACATCGCTTTGCCACCCGGCTTCCAGCGCGCCTGCTCGGACGTCAGATCAGCGACGGTCCCTGCGACTATCTCGTGGGCGCTCTGTATCTGCTGGCGGAGAAGTGCGACTGAATCCATGGGACGAACCTCCTTGGAAGATGGCCTGCCGGATACCGCAAATTATGTCCCGTCGCAAGGTGCGTGGCAAGAGGGGTTAGCCGCCGGACCGCGGCGACGGGCCTAGGGCTCCAGTGGCGGCGCTTCCATGGGCTCGGAGGGCGGCTTCAGGTAGCCGACGGTCGTCTGCGCTCCCGCCATCTGCGCCTCGGCCTGCGTGGGCGCCGGATACTCGATACGCGGGTGGTAGATGCCGCGAAGGGTGGCCTTGAAGGACTCCGCGATGGTCTTGAGGTCACGCAGGGTCAGGTCAGACTCCTCTAATTGGCCTTCAGCCAGACGTTCGGCGATAACGGCATCGACGAGGGAATCGATCTTCTCGTGCGAGCGGTCCTTACTGGACCGCACGACGGCCTCCACAGAATCAGCCAGCATGACGATGGCCGTTTCCTTGCTCTGCGGCCGCGGGCCCGGATAGCGGAACTTCTCCGGGTCCACCGCCGGGTCGTCGGCGCTGGCCTTGCGGTAGAAGTACGTCACGAGCCGGGTGCCGTGGTGCTCCGGGATGAACGCCCGCACACGGGCGGGGACACGGTAGCGGCCGGTAAGCTCCAGACCCGCCCGCACGTGCTCCGAGACCACCCGAGCGCTGACCCCCGGCTGCAGCTTGTCGTGCGGATTGGCCGTCTCGATCTGGTTCTCGATGTAGTAGGACGGATTGGCGGTCTTGCCGATGTCGTGGAAGTAGCAGCCGACACGTACCAGCAGAGAGTCGGCGCCGGTGAGGTCGGCGGCCCGCTCCGCCAGGTTGCCCACGATGACGCTGTGATGGAACGTGCCGGGGGCTTTCTCCTGGAGTTCCCGCAGCAGCGGGTGGCTGAGTTGCGCCAGCTCCATCAACTGGATGCGCGTCGTCACCCCGAACATGGCCCCCAGGACCACCGTGGCGCCGAGGGTAATGACAACCGAACCGAGCGCGCCCAGCCCGGACGATACAACCATCCAGATCAGGTCAACGCCCTCGCGGTCCGGCAACAGCAGCCAGAAGGAGAACAGCACGGCCAGGGTGACGAGGCCGACGCTGACGCCGGCGCGGGCGTAGTTGTTGACGCGCTCGGCGTCTCGCACGGCGTAGATGCCGGCCAGGCTGCCGAGCAAGAACGCCATGACCATCTGCAGTGCCTCTAGCGATCCCGTCGAGGCGTTGCGGGCGTCCGGCATGTAGAAGCCGGCGAACGCGGCGAACGCGGCGATGAGCCCGGCCACGGCCACGGCCAGGCCGGCATCGAGAAGAGCCGCGATCAGCATCGGGGCAGCGGCGATGGGCAGCATGTACCCGAGGTAGAGGCGGTCCTGGTCCGGCAGGACCGGCGAGAGCAGAACTTTGGCGGCGGCTACCCAGAGGACAACGACGAGCCCCACCAGTAGCAGGCGCCTGGCTGTGTTCACCTCCGGCGGCTGGAAGAGGTAGAGGTAGAAGCCCAGCACAGCGCCGCCAAGGACGCCCATGATGGCAGCCGCCAGCGCGTCGCCGGCGTCCAGCCGGTTGTCCAGAAGGCCGGCGCCCTTGATGCGGTCCAGTTGCGCCTGCGTCACCGTTTCCCCGGAGCTGACGATCGTCTGTCCGTCCGCCTCAAACGTCCTGGAGGCGTGATCGCCCACATGCAGGGGGGTTTGCCCGGGTAGAACGGGGATGAGGACAACGACGAGGGCGAGGCTGACCGCCGCTGCCACGACGAACGCCTGCAGCGGCGCGATTACCTTTGAGGCCTGCTTCCTGGCCGTCATAGTAGACCGCTGAGCGGGTACAGACATGATAACAGACAGGTCCAAGACAACATACGTGAGACTGGCAGAAGACGGAGGGTGCGCGGATGGGACTGTGGCCCGCCGCCGGACGGGCGCTCAGGAGGGGTTGGCCAGAAGCTCCGTGACGACTTCGTTGATTTCGCGGCCCTCCGCCCGCCCGGCCAGCCGGGGCATGAGAGCCTGCATCACTTTGCCATTGTCCGCCGGACCATGTGCGCCTATCTCATCGATGACCTTGCGGGCCTCCGCCGCTATCTCCTCGCGACCGATGGCGGGAGGCATGTAAGCCTGCAGGACCTTCATCTCCGCCGCCTCCTTGTCCACCAGGTCCTGGCGGCCGCCCTTCTGGAACTCTTCGATGCTCTCCCGGCGCTGCTTCACCTGCTTGGCGATGACACCCAGGACCTCCGCGTCCTGGAACGCTTTCCCAGCCGCGATCTCGGCGTTCTTGATGGCGGCCGTGGCCATGCGAATGGCCGACTTGCGGATCTCATCCCGCGCCCGCATGGCATCCTTAAGGTCATCAGCCAGCTGTTCTTTAAGGGACATTTGAATACCGGGGGAGGGGTCTGGGGACGGCGAGACGAGAAAAGAGGGGAATGGGACTAGCCGCGCTGGGCGTTCTTCAT
>JBGQEU010000119.1:0-5492 GCA_041496525.1 Dehalococcoidia bacterium | reverse complement strand
GACTTCGATGTCCTCCAGCGGCACATCGAACAGCCAGCGGGCCTCGATGCACTCCAGCCCCTTGTTGAGCAGCGTGGCGCTGTCCACCGTGATCTTCTGGCCCATCTGCCAGTTCGGGTGGCGCAGCGCCTCTGCCGCCGTCACCCGGCCCAACTCCGCCGGGGAGAGATCCCGGAAGGGCCCGCCGGAGGCCGTGAGGACGATGCGCTGGACAGAGGCCGGCGATTCGCCCCAGAGGCACTGCCAGATGGCGGAATGCTCGGAATCGACCGGGCGCAGCTCGGCGCCGGAGCGCCGGGCTTCGGCCGTGATGATGTGGCCGGCCATGACCAGCACTTCCTTGTTGGCCAGAGCGATCGCCTTGCCAGCCCGGGTGGCGGCCAGCGTGGGGCCGAGACCGGCCGCGCCCACCGTGGCGATGACGACGAGGTCCACGGCCGGGTGGGAGGCTATCTCCTCCATCTCCGCCCAGCGCGCCGCCAGCCCGCCCTCCGATATCCGTTGCCGCAGGTAGTCCGCCTCCCGCCCGGCGCACACCAGGCGCGGCCGGAACTCCCGCACCTGCTCCTCCAGGAGCGTAACGTTGCTGCCCGCGGCCAGGGCCATGACGTTGAAGCGGCCCGGCAGCGTACGGATGACGTCCAGTGTCTGCCGGCCGACCGAGCCCGTAGACCCGAGGATGGCGATGCCGAGAGGCTTCATGTAGTGAATAGGGGGTAGTGGATAGTGGTTAGACCCCACTGTGCCCCAGAGGGTCCTCGTGTCTCATCTCTCGTGCTTTTGGGTGTCAACCGGAGGGGATTCAGAGAACGGCCCATAGCACGAAGTAGTATACCAGAGGGGTCGTGAACAGAAGGCTGTCCATGCGGTCCAGAAACCCGCCGTGACCGGGCAGCAGCTCGCCGGTGTCCTTGATGCCGGCGCCCCTTTTCACCAGCGACTCCGCCAGGTCTCCCATCATGGCCACAGGCGGCAGCAGCAGGGCCAGCGGGATGATCTGGCCCGCGCTCGCGTCCAGGCCCGTAACCCAGTTCAACAACAGGACCGCCCCGAACCCGCCGGCCAGGCCGGCGGCGTACCCCTCCAGCGTCTTCCCAGGGCTGATGGCGCCTACCACATGCGTGCGGCCGACGGCCCGGCCCACGAAGTAGGAGCACGTATCCGTGCCAAAGGTGGCGAAGATGGCCAGGAGCGCCCAGTCGCCGTCGTCGTCCAGGCCGCGGAGAAGGACAAGATGGGAGCCCAGGAAGCCCACGTAGGCGACGCCGGCCATGATCCAGATCCAGTCGCGCAGGCCTGTCTGTGGGTCGCCGCGCAGGATCACGAGCGCGAACAACGCGGCGATGGTTAGCGCCAGCGCCGCGGTCCACTCGTCGAAGCCGCGGTCCGCGCCGGCGACCACCAGTGCGACACCCGCCGCGCCCGCATAGGCCGGCAGGCGCTGCCGGTAGAACGGCCGGGCCGCCTGCTGCAGGCGGGGGCGCTCCGCAGCCGCCCGGTTGCGCCCCAGGTCTTCCGGGTCGGTCGCCGCGAAGAACTCCAGCGCCCCCAGCCCCAGGATGAGGCCGGCGGCCACAGTGTAGACGGCGCCGCCCAGGAGGATCAGGCCGAGGATGATGGGTATGCCGAAGGCAGCAGTGATCAGCCGCTTAGCGAGCATCCTCGCTAGGGCTTGTAACCGTTGCGGAAGCCGTTTCCGGGGGAGTCCGCGTGGCTGTCGCGGAGCTCCGCTCCACGGTAGCGACCGTCCTCCTCTTCCGGGAGGAGGCCGCCGAAGCGCCGCTTGCGCTGGCTGTATACCAGCAGCGCGTCGTCGATGTGCTGGATATCGAAGTCCGGCCAGTAGACCGGGGTGAAGCAGAACTCGGCGTAGGCGCCCTGCCAGAGCAGGAAGTTGGAGATGCGCATCTCGCCGGCGGTGCGGATGATCAGGTCCGGGTCGGGCAGGCCGGTAGTGGACAGATGCGCCCTGACCACTTCTTCGTCGATCTGCTCCGGCGGGATGCCGGCGGCGACGATGCTGCGGATGGCCTCCACGATCTCGGCGCGGCCGCCGTAGTTGAAGGCGATGGCCAGCGTCATGCGTTGGTTCAGCTTCGTGAGCTCGATGGCGTCCCGCACCTGCTGCTGGAGGCCAGGGCTGAGCGGGTCCAGATCCCCCAGGTGCAGGAGGCGGATGCCGTTCTCGTGGAGGTGCGCGACCTCTCGCTTCAGGAAACGGGAGAGGAGCGCCATGAGGCCCCGCACCTCGTAGCGCGGCCGGTCCCAGTTCTCCGTGGAGAAGGCGTAGAGCGTCAGGTAGGAGACGCCATAGTCGGCGAAACGCTGGATGACGCGGCGGATGTTCTCGGTCCCCGCCCGGTGTCCGGCCAGGCGCGGCTGGCCGCGGCTGCGCGCCCAGCGGCCGTTGCCGTCCATGATGATAGCGACGTGATCCGGCACCTGCGCGAGGGGTAACGGCGCTGGCGGCGGCGCTGGCGCTTCCTTGCGATGGAACCGGAGGGCGGAGACCATGTTCTCAACAGTATAGAACGTTTTGCTTCAGGCAGGGATGCTGGCCCACCGGGCTAGATCGCCAGGACTTCCTGTTCCTTCTCTTCGCCGATCCGGTCGACCTCCTCGACTTGCTCGTCAGTCAGCTTCTGCAGTTCGGTCTCTGAGCGATGAAGATCGTCCTGGGAGATGTCGTGAGCGTGCTCCAGCCCGCGCATCTGCTCGTGGCAGTCCCGGCGGACGTTGCGGACGGCCACGCGGGCCTCCTCCACCCGCTTGCGCACGTGCTTGGCCAGCTCGCGGCGCCGCTCCTCTGTCAGCGGAGGGATGTTCAGCCGGACGACCGTCCCATCGTTGTTCGGCGTCAGCCCCAGGTCCGACTTCAAGATAGCCTTCTCTACTGCCCCCAGGGAGCCGCGGTCATAGGGCTGGATTACGATGAGCTTGGCGTCCGGCGCGGTGATCGTAGCGAGCTGGTTGAGAGGCGTCGGCGTGCCGTAGTAATCGACCCGCAGGTGATCAACGAGGCCGGGGCTGGCGCGCCCGGTGCGGACGGTGGCCAGCTCGTGCTTCAGGGCCTCGACAGCCTTGTGCATTCTCGTTTTCGCGTCCTGGAGCTGTTCTTGAACCATGGCTCTTCGTCCTACTCTGTCCAGATACTACGAGCGCGGCTTGGCGGCCGGCGCTTCCTGAAGCGTCGTCTCGAAATCGCCCACGCGCGTGCCGGAGTGGTCATCCATAGCCGCCCGCTGAATGCTGTTCGGCGCGCGCAGGTCGAAGACGATGATGGGGAGAGAGTTCTCCATACAGAGCGAAAGGGCTGTGGAGTCCATGACCTGGACGCGGCGGTTCAGAGCGTCCAGATAGGAGAGCGTCAGGAACTTGCGGGCCGTCGGGTCTTTGAACGGGTCCGCCTCGTAGACGCCGTCCACGTTCTTCTTGGCCATCAGCAGCACCTGGGCGTCGATCTCGATGGCCCGCAGCGCGGCGGCGGTGTCGGTCGTCATGTACGGGTTGCCGGTGCCCGCCGCGAAGATGACCACGCGGCCCTTCTCCAGGTGCCGCATGGCCCGGCGGCGGATGTACGGCTCGGCCACGGCGGTCACCGCGATCGCCGACTGCGTGCGCACGGAGAGGCCGTGGCGCTCCAGGGCGTCCTGCAGGGCGAGGGCGTTGATGATCGTGGCCAGCATGCCGGCGTAGTCGCCCGTGGCCCGGTCCATGCCGGCCGCGGAGGCCGCGGCGCCCCGGAAGATGTTCCCGCCCCCGACGACGATGGCCGTCTCGATGCCCATCTCCTGCACCTTCTTGAGCTGGGTAGCGACGGCGTCCAGCATGACCGGGTCGATGCCGTAGGAGAGGTCGCCCTGGAGGGCCTCGCCGCTCAGCTTGAGCACGATGCGCTTGTAGGGGAGTGCCTTAGCCATATCACCCCCGGTACGTGTCGTCACTTCCGCGGGCCACCGCTGGAGCGGATGCCCGCATCCATTCTAAACGAAGCTTCCCCCTGCCCGCGCGCCGGGACCTGACGCCGAACGGCGATCAGCGGCCCAGCTCGAAGCGGGCGAAGCGGCGCACTCGGATGTTTTCGCCCGTCTTGCTGATCGTCTCCGTGATCATGTCCTGGATCGTCAGCGACTCGTCCTTCACGAACGGCTGGAGGAGCAAGCAGACCTCCTTCGGGTCCTCCTTGCTGCCCTTCGGCAGGTCCTCCGGCGAGATGTAGATAGGCGCGGCCCCCGCGACGTGCAGGGCGATCTGCTGGGCCAGCGTGCGGAAGTCTTCCGTCCGGGCCACGAAGTCCGACTCGCAGTTGATCTCCAGGAGCACCCCCAGGCGGCCGTCATGGTGTATATAGGCCTGGACCAACCCCTGCGCGGTGGCGCGCTCGGCCCGCTTGGCCGCGACGTCAATTCCCTTCTTGCGCAATATCTCCTTGGCCTTCGCCAGATTGCCTTTCGCCTCTTCCAGGGCCTTCTTGCAGTCCAGCATGCCGGCGCCGGTCAATTCGCGCAGCTCTTTAACAGCCTCCACGGAAACGGGCATAACAGGCTACTCCCGGACTAGCTGGGCTCGCCGGTCTCGCCGGCGGCCGGTGTTTCTGGTTCAGTGGCGGCGTCCGCCCCAGGTGGATCGGACTCAGCAACGGCCTCCGCCTCAACCGCCGGCGCTTCCTCCACTTCCTCCACCACGCGGTCGGGCCCCGGCTCATCCGGCGAGGCGATATAGCCGGTCTCCGTGTAAGCCGCCATGTCGACCTCCTCGGCCTCCAGCGCCGCCTGCTGAGCGTACTCGCGGGCAGTCAGACCTTCGAGCACAGCATCGGCGATGCGGCCGGTGATCAGCTTGATGGCGCGAATGGCGTCGTCGTTGGATGGTATGGGGTAGTCAATGACTTCCGGGTCGCAGTTGGTGTCCACCAGGGCGACGATCGCGGTGCCCATGCGCAGGGACTCGGCGACGGCGATGTTCTCCTTCGTCGTATCGACGATGTAGACGGCGACCGGGAGGGAAGTCATCTCCTTGATGCCGCCGAGGTAGCGGTTAAGACGCTCGATCTCTTCTTCCAGCTTCAAGCGCTCTTTCTTCGGCAGGTGGTCCGACTCGCCGCGGGCGCGGCCGTCCTCGATGCGCACTAGGTGGTCGATGCGGCCCTGGATGGTGTGGAAGTTAGTGAGGGTGCCGCCCAGCCAGCGGTTCGTCACATACGGCATACCGCAGCGCTTAGCCTCCGTCTCTATCGTCTCCTGGGCCTGCCGCTTGGTGCCCACGAAGACGATCGTGCCTCCGTTGGCCACTAGGTCCCGGACGAAGCTGGCGGCCTGCTCCAGCCGGTCGACAGTTTGCTGCAGGTCCAGGATGTGGATGCCGTTGCGCTCCGTGAAGATGAACTTCTTCATCTTCGGGTTCCAGCGCCGGGTCTGGTGCCCGAAGTGAACGCCTGCTTCCAGCAGCGATTTCATGGATATAGGTGTAACCAAGTAGCGTCTCCTTGAATG
>JBGQEU010000118.1:0-5561 GCA_041496525.1 Dehalococcoidia bacterium | reverse complement strand
GGGTGCTCGCACCCAGGCGGCGACAGACCCACTGACCGCGCTGGGAAACCACCGGTCGTTCCACAAGAGGATACGTGAAGACGTGTCAGCGGCCCGCGCCAACGGCACCAGTATTGGATTGGTCATCTTCGACGTAGACGGTTTCAAGGCCATCAATGATTCCCTGGGGCACCTGGCTGGCGACGATCTGCTGCGCGACCTCTCCGCCGCCCTGGCCAAGGTCGTCAAGAAGGAGGATACGTATCGCTACGGCGGGGACGAGTTCGCTGTATTAGTGGACGGCGCCGATCGCGCCAAGACTATTGACGTGGCAGACAGCCTGAGGTGCGCTGTGGCACAGATCAGTGCCGGCAACGGAATGAAATTCACAGTGAGCTTGGGCGTTGCCAGCTTACCCCAGGACGCGTCCTCCGCCGAAGAGCTCATCTACAGGGCAGACATGGCTATGTACTGGGCCAAGTCCACAGGCAAGAATCGAGTGAGCGACTGGGATGGGCTGCAGGGCCAGAGAGTGCAAGCCACCGGGACCTCATATTCTGATCGCGGCGGCCGCACGCCGAACACGATCGCGTCGCTTGTCGCGGCCCTCGCGGCGAAGGATCCCGCGACCCGTGAGCATGGCGAGCGGTGCTCCTGGTACACAGCGGAATTGGCGCGCGAGCTCGGCCTGGGCGAAACGGACGTTGCCGTCCTGAGGCTGGCGTCGCTGCTGCACGATCTCGGTAAGCTCGTGACCCCGGATGAGATCCTTCTAAAGGCAGGTTCCCTGGACAAGGACGAAACCATAACCATGAGGCAGCACCCGGTCCACGGCATGCACATGCTGACGCAGATAGACGTCGCCGCCCAAGCCGTCCCGGCAATTCTGCACCACCATGAGCATTTCGATGGGTCCGGTTACCCGGATGGCCTGGCCGGCGACGTGATACCGATCGGTTCCCGGATTCTGCTTGTGACGGACGCCTTTGACGCCATGACGACGGACCGCCCGTACCGCAAGGCGATGCCAGAAGAGGCAGCTATCGAAGAATTGCAGCGATACAGCGGCAGTCAGTTCGATCCCCAGATCGTGGAGGCGTTCCTGCGAGTGATTTCGCGGGCCGGGGCTCACCCGTTGCGGGCCGGCAAAGCCATCGACAAGGTCGCTGCGGGGTCGCCCGCCGGATCATAGATCGACGGATGGCCAGGCGCCAACCGCTGCGCCGCCAGCTTCCTCTCGCTTCACATCTTTGTCGCTACCACCAGAACCCGGCGCCGGTAGGGCTGCGCCTGAAGCGTCATGGACAGCTCGGTGAGCAGGGCCGCAGCGGCTACCTGACCCATCTCCTGAGTTAGAGCGCCGCTGGCGCTGATAAGGGCGGAGTAGGTGGCCGTCATCGGTTCCGGCCAGCCGGGAACCGGTTCGTACGCCTCGACGGTGAATCCCGCCTTCGAGAGAAGCGGGCGGTAGTCTTCCACGGGGTCGACGCCGAAGACCGGGAGGCCCGCCACCCGGCTCGGCTCGAGCTCGAAGGCCGTGAATACCATCCTGGCGCCCGGGCGCAGTATGCGTGCGGCTTCCGCGACCGCGGCGCGCTTGTCGGGCGCGTACTGCAGTGCATCCTCGCTCATCACCCCGTCGGCCGACCTGGGATCGAGGCCCGTGTCCGCGAAGGTGCCAACGACGAACGTCGCCTGGTCAGCCAGGCCCAAGTCCGTTGCGCGGGCGGCGGCCTGTTCGATGGCAACGGCCGAGAAGTCGACTCCTATGAGGTGGGCCCCGGTCTCGCGTGTTACCCAGAGCGCGGGGCCGCCTCTTCCGCAACCGAGATCGACTAACGTGGCGCCGGGCCGAAGACGTAGTTCGGCAGCGAAGCGGCTTAGCTGGGGCAGCGTGACGAAGCTGATGTGCCCGAAATCCTCAGGGAAGTCGAGCCCCTCCGCAAGCTCATGCCACAGCCGGCGCAAAGTGGCGCTGTTAGGCGTGGCCGCGTACACGGCGCTGTATCCTACCGAGAGGATGTTTGGATCCCGGAGGTCCGGCTGGGCGTCGCCAGTCTCGACCATTGTGTAACTCCTTCCGCGGCCCGCCCGGCGCTGGAGGACGATAATGGTTCAGGGCCTTAGTACAAACTGCGGCATGTTCTCGCGCACATACGAACTGGCGCCCCCGACAGGACTCGAACCTGTGCACCCGGCTTCGGAGGCCGGCGCTCTATCCGACTGAGCTACGGGGGCAACCATTAACATCTTAGAGTCCCGCCGCCAGCCCATCAAGCGGCGCGCTTGTTGACATCCTTCCGGCCGCTGGGGGATGCTGCAACTGCACTCCTATGATGGTAACGGCGGATACCGGCATGCAGGACAAGATGCAGAGGCTGCAGGAGCTGAGCCAGGAGTTGCTGTCCCGGCGGCGGCTCATCATCGCCAGCAACCGGGGCCCCGTCGAATACGACATCCAGCCGGACGGCTCCCTCAGCGCCCAGCGGGGGAGCGGCGGCATGGTTACGGCTCTCCTGGCGGCCGCCCGCTTCGTGCCGCTAACCTGGGTCGCTTCCGCCATGACGGACGGTGACCGCCGCGCCGCCGAAGAGGCGAACGGCACCGTTCTCAGAGTTCCCGACGACGAGATCTATGTGCGCTTCGTGAGCGTTCCTCAGTCAGTTTATCAGCGTCACTACTACGTCTTCTGCAACCCGCTCCTCTGGTTCGTCCAGCACTATATGTGGAACACGCCGCGGACGCCGAATATCGGGCGGGCCGTGTACGAGGCCTGGGACAGCGGCTACATCCTCGTTAATGAAGCCATTGCCCGGGCCATCATCGACGAGGCCCGGCAGCAGGCGGAGCCCCCGTTCGTGCTCATCCAGGACTATCACCTCTACCTTGCGCCCGCTATGGTCCGCCGCGAGGTCCCGGAGGCGACGATCCTGCACTTCACCCATATCCCCTGGCCGGGGCCGCGCTACTGGGGCCTTCTGCCGGAGTTCATGCGTCGCCGCATTCACGAGGACATGTGCAGCGCCGATATCGTCGGTCTGCAGGCGCGCGGCGATGTCCAAAACTTCCTGCACTCCTGCGAAGCGATGCTGCAGGACGCAGAGGTCGACTATCACCACTGCACGGTGGCCTTCCGCGGCCGTATTACGCACGTCGTCCGGTACCCGATCTCGGTCGACGCCGCCGGCCTGCTCGAGTTTTCGCGGTCGCCGGAGGTGGAGCAGTACCGCCAGAAGCTGAACGTTGTCCTGGGCCAGCAGACCATCGTGCGCGTAGACCGCTCCGAGCCCAGCAAGAACATCATTCGAGGTCTGCGCGCGTGGGAGCTGCTGCTGGAGCGCTACCATGAGCTGCGAGGCAAGGTGAACTTCCTGCAGTTCCTCGTGCCTTCCCGCAGCGAGCTAGGCGTGTATCAGACGTACACGGACGAGATATTTGAGCTGGTGGAGTCGATCAATGACCACTTCGGGGATGCTGGCTGGCAACCCGTGCGCGTCTTCTATGAGGAGAACTACGCCCAGGCCATCGCCGCCATGACCCTTTACGACGTCCTGATGGTGAACCCGGTCATGGACGGCATGAACCTGGTGTCCAAGGAGGGGCCGCTGGTCAACAAGGGCGACGGCGTCCTTATCCTCTCCGAGATGGCCGGCTCCTTCGAGCAGCTTTCAGAGCACTGCCTGGGCGTCTCTCCTACTGACCTCGAAGGCACAGTGCGCGCGCTATACCAGGCGCTGACGATGCCGGAGGACGAACGGCGTCGCCGGGCGGCCGCGCTCAAGCGCCTGGTCCAGGAAGAAGACATCATCTTCTGGCTCGAGATGCAGTTCCGCGACCTGATGCAGCTATCTAAGGGAGGGCTGTGAGTATCTCCGCCAGCAGCCACTCCACGCCCGCTACCCCACGCACCCAGTAGTCGGCGGTCTCCAGCACCAGCGGGCTGATCTCGGGGCTGTGGACGGCAACGTTGACGCCGGGCATTCCGCCGCGCCGCAACTGTGCTACGCCGCGGAACATGTCCACGTCCGTAGTATCGTCGCCCAGGCAGAGGACGCCGCGAGCGCCCATCCGTGATACCAGCAGTGCCAGCGCCGTCCCTTTATCGATGGCCAGCGGTGGCCGCAGCTCAATCACCTTGCGGCCTTCCTGAATTCGGAACGCCAGGGCGGAAGGTGAGGCCCGCAGCGCCTCCAGTATGGCCTGGCGGGCGTCCGCTTCTGCCTTCGACCGCCGGTAGTGGAATGCCAGTACCGGCCCCTTATCTTCTACCGTCATGCCCGGGACGTTCAGCCTGCCCAACTCCTGTAGCACCGTCTTCGCGCGCTGCACGTACTCCCTCACGTCGCCAGGCGTCTCCACCTGGCCATCTACCCAGATATCGAGGCCGTGGTTCGCCGCCAGGACGGCGCCGGGCAGGCCGGCCATGGCCCGTGCCTTCTCCAGAGACCGGCCGCTGACCAGCGCCACTCGTACACCCGCGGCCATCAACGCCTGCAGCAGGGCGCGGCAATGCGGTGAGATGGCGGCAGTGTCTGGATCATCTACGATTGGAGCGAGGGTGCCGTCGATATCGCTGACGATACCGAGCGGCTGACAGCCCAGGAGAGAGCCCAGCGGCTCGATGTCGCGAAGCTCCTCGGCCATGTCTCTCGGTCAGCCCTGGGCGCGCTGCCGGTACTGCAGCGCCTCGGCCACGTGCGCCGCCGTAATCACTTGCGAATGGGCCAGGTCCGCCACGGTCCTCGCCACCTTGAGCACACGGTGGAACGAACGCGCGGACAGCGCGAGCTGGTTGACGGCCATCCGCAGCAGGGACTTGGCAGCGTCCTCCAGGGACTCCTGGCAGAACTCCCTCACCTCCACGGGGCCCATCTCCGAGTTCGCACTGAGCCGCGATTCAGAGAAGCGCAGGCGCTGGAGATCGCGGCTTCTTTCCACGCGCTCCCGTACCTCGGTCGAGCCCTCGTTTGAAGCCCCATCGGCGAGTTTCTCGTAGTCCACCCGGGGCACCTCCACGAAGATGTCCATGCGGTCCAGGAGCGGCCCTGAGATGCGATGCCGGTAACGAGTAACGGCGGACTCCGAGCAGCTGCAGTGCTTCGTCGGATCGCCGTAAAAGCCGCACTGACACGGGTTCATGGCGGCGATGAGCATGAAGTTGGCCGGGAACGTGACGTTGCCCTGGGCCCGGCTAACCGTGATCACTCTGTCCTCCAGCGGCTGCCGGATCGACTCCAGGACCGAGTGCGCAAACTCCGGCAGTTCATCGAGGAAGAGGACGCCGCGATGGCTGAGCGTAATCTCGCCGGGCCGCGGCTGCCGGCCACCTCCCACGAGGCCGGCGTGCGAGATCGTGTGATGAGGGGCGCGGAAGGGTCGCAGGTGTACCAGCGGTGTGCCGGATGGCAGCATCCCGGCGACGCTGTAGATCTTGGTCACTTCCAGGGCTTCCTCGGTGGTCATTCGCGGCAGGATAGTGGGAGTGGCCCGGGCCAGCAGCGTCTTGCCGGCCCCGGGCGGCCCGACCATGAGCACGTTGTGTCCGCCGGACGCGCCCACCTCCAGCGCCCGCTTCACGTGCT
>JBGQEU010000117.1:0-5624 GCA_041496525.1 Dehalococcoidia bacterium | reverse complement strand
GAAAGTCAGGATCCTGCCCCTGGGCAAAGACGTCAATGCGGAACCAGGGACAACGATCATGCAGGCGGCGCAAGACGAAGGGCTGTACTGGCCAACGACCTGCGGCGGTCAGGGCATCTGCACCACCTGCGCCTGCACCATCGAGTCCGGGACAGCGAACCTGGAGCCCATGGGACGGTCCGAGAGGAAAACGCTGGCGGCAGAGAGAGGCGAGGCGGCATTGCTAAGCGGACGCCTGCGGCTGGCCTGCCAGGCCCGGGTCAAACGGGGCGATGTGACCGTCACGAAAAGGGGCGTGCGCCCGGCCGACGCGGCGGCGCTGTGAGTTCCGCCTGCCTTGTCGAGATCGGAAGGCATTCAGTACAATGAGCCGAACCCGGTAGGGACCACATGACGTACGTCATCACAGAACCGTGCATTGGCACCAAAGACGCCACCTGCGTCGACGTCTGCCCGGTGGACTGCATCCACACGACGCCGGATGACCCGCAATATTACATCAACCCGGAGGTCTGCATCGACTGCGCAGCCTGCGAGACGGTGTGTCCGGTGAACGCCATCTTCTTCGAAGACGACGTGCCGGAGCAGTGGCGGAGCTACACCGAGACGAACGCGGAGTGGTTCCAGACCCACGAGACCAGCGGGGCCTTCCGCGCGCGCACTGAGCGTCACTGAGCTCCCCAGATTCCCGGCAGCATTTGCTTGACCGGCCCCTTGTCCGCGTTTATCCTTTTCCATGTTAGCGATAGGCGCCGTCAATACCCCCGCGGGAGGCAACCAGTGGATTTCGGCCAAGTTGAAGCCTTTGTGCAGGTAGCCGCCCATTGCTCCTTCAGCCGCGCCGCCGAGGTGCTGCAACTGACGCAGCCGTCGATCACAGCCCGTATCCAGGCCCTAGAACGGGAACTGGGTGAGGAGTTGTTTGAACGCGGCGGGAGAGGCGTGCGCCTGACCGACGCCGGCAACATACTGCTCCCCTACGTTGAACGCATGCTGCAGACAATGCGAGAGGCCCGCGACGCCGTAGACGAGGTGCGCCACGTGCAGCTCGGCTCGCTGCGGCTGGGCTCCGCGATCACCATCTCCACTTACGTACTGCCCAAGATCCTGCACACGTTCTGCCAGAGCTATCCTGGCGTCGAAGTGGTGATCCGGACCGGACGATCGGAGCAGGTGCTGAGCATGCTGCTGGCCGACGAAGTGCAGGTCGGCCTGGTGCGAACGCTCTCTAACCCCGAGGTGGAGAACATACCCCTCTACGATGACGAGATCGTGCTGGTGGCACCCCCAAGCCACCCGTTCGCAGCCGCCCGGAAGGCGACAGTGGCGCAGGCAGCGACGGAGCCCATCGTCCTGTTCGATCGCGGGTCGTCCTACTACGGTCTGATCCACAGCTTCTTCCGGCAGGCCAGCGTCATACCGAACGTGGCGATGGAGTTGGACTCGCTGGAGGCGACGAAAAGGATGGTGGAGGAAGGCCTCGGTATCGCTCTGTTGCCGGCGGTTACGATCGAGCGAGAGATGGAGGCCGGGACCCTGGTCAAGATCAACCTTACGGACGCCGCGCCCATCCAGCGCCCAATCTCGCTGATCTACCGGCGTAACCGAAAACGCTCGCGAACGGTGCAGGCGTTCGTGGACACGATGGCGGAGATCTACCGCGCCAGGCTGCCGGTGGGCTGAGACAAGCGCGCGGCAACGCACGTGGAAGCCGACATCTATCTGAAGCGCGGGTGAAGCACCTGCGCGCAGGCGAAGGAGTTCCTTTCGCGGAGGCGAGTGAGGCTACGAGAGCGGGACTTCTTCAGTCAGCCCCTGAGCGAGGGAGAGCTGAGAGGGCTGATCAAGCACACGAAGCCGGCCGAGGCGTTCGCCTGGCGCAGCCCGCGGGCAAAGGCCCTGGGGCTGAAGGCGAATGATCCGCCGCCGGACACAGAACTGGTGGGGATGATGCTGGAGAACCCATACCTGTTACGGCGGCCGGTCATCTGCATCGGGGGGCAAGTTATCTTCGGGTTCGACCAGGTGAAGGTGGAAGCGGCGCTGACCCGGACCGGCACCGCCCGCCAGGGCTAGCGGCCCGGCCCCAGGACCTGTCTGAGGCGAGCGGCGTCGATACGGCGGCGCAGCTCCTCCGGATCGTGAAAGCGGGCGGCTACGGCCACTCGAAGGTGACGAACCGGCGTCCCGATGCCGGCCGCCGCCGGGCCTGGCCGGTCCCGGCGCGGGTTCTGCTCAGTTCGGGTAATCATCGTACGACCTCGTCCTTCTCCAGGCGGGCGCGCAGACGCCTCAGGGCCCGGAAGATAGCCACACGGGCGTTCAGGGCGGTGAGGCCCATCACCTGGCCGATCTCCGCGTGTGTCAGCTCACCGTCGAACTTAAGGGAAAGCAACTCCTGGTCGCGCATCGGCAGAGTGCGGAGGTGATGCATCAAGCGGCCGACGCGCTCGTCGCGGATAGCGAACTGCTCGGGACTGGGCGGCGCCTCCGCGAAACGCAGTTCGTCTTTCGCGCTCTCCAGGTGGCCCATCCGCCGCTTGGCGCTGCGGTAGTGACCAGCGATGAGGTTCTTCGCGATCATAAAGATCCATGCTCCGTACGCGCCCTTGTCACGGACCTCATGTCCCTTCACGTAGGCCTTCTCGAAGACTTCGGAGACGAGATCGCGGGCCAGCTCGACGTCGCGAACGCGGCTGTAGATGAAGGCGAATATCTTCGTGTAATAGGTCTGGTAGGCGCTGGTGAAGGTCTGGTCATAGTCGTCTGCGGTGGCCGCGGCCCGCCGCGCGACACGCTCACCAGCCCGCTGTTGTGCTCGCCCGCCCGTCCGGGCGGCCTGCAAGGCGATCGTGGTCATCTGCTCCCTTTCCTTTCACTTCCCCGCGAAGGCTTTTGCTGCCTGATGCCAGTGTCAGGCGGGAAGGGGCAGGGCGGTTAGTGTAAAGAGGCCATAAGGCAAGCAGCTATTGGGCTAACGATCAATGGTGCATTTCGGCTATGCGATATGTGGGGAATCGATGGGACAGAGACTCGACGCGGCGGCCGGGACGATCGTCCGCCGCCGCGAAGCGGGCCTGCTAAGTGGAGCGAGCGGCGTCCCGGATAGCTTTCAGGATGTCAACGTTCCGCTTGTCCGGTCCCTCGTTGTCGAAGCCGGGGACCTCCAGCAGGAAGGGCACTTCGGCGAAGGCTGGGTGGGAGAGGATATTCTCGAAGCCGTCGCGGCCGATGTGCCCCTCGCCGATGTTCTCGTGGCGGTCGAGGCCGCCGCCCAGCGGGGCCTTGGAGTCGTTGGCATGGACAGCTACCAGACGATCAAGGCCGATGTCCCGGTCGAACTCCGCCATCGACTTGTCGAGCGCGGCGCGGGTCTTCAAATCGTAACCGGCGGCGAAGGCGTGCTGCGTGTCCAGGCAGACCCTCACCCGCCCGCTTCCCGATTCGCGCACAATCCGCCCGAGCTCAGCGAACTTCGAGCCGACGGCGCCGCCCATGCTCGCGCTGTTCTCCAGGATAAGCCAGGCATCTTCAGGGGTGGCATCCAGCACCCGGCAGACGTAGTCGATAACCTGGTCCACGCACGCCTCATAGCCCGCGCCCTTGTGGCTGCCGAGGTGGAAGATGACCCCCCTGGCGCCCAGCAAGGCGGCGGCGTGCATCTCGGCGACGAGCGCCTCGTAAGACTTGGCGAGGAAGTCGGGGTTGCTGCTGGCCAGGTTCACGAGATAGAGGCCGTGGATGAAGACGGGGTCGATGCCGGCCTCCCCGGCCTTGTTCTTGTAGGCGTCAACCTCCGCCCTGGTATAGCTCTTGCGGCGCCAGGCCTGGGGCGCGCCGCTGAAGATCTGGATGGTCTCCGCCCCCAGTTCCACAGCACGGTCGATGCCCCTGTCGACGCCACCGGCGGTGCGGACGTGCGCGCCTATCTTCACGGTTGTCCCCCACGCCAGAGGCGGCGGCCCAGCCCCGGCACGCGGGACAGGAAGCCGCGCGCCCAGCCGAGGACGACCCGGCCCGCGACGGCGTTCGTGGCGTCTTCCCGCGCTATCGGCCGGGCGGCCTGAACGGCAGCGATACCCGAGTCCAGGTCCACTGTCACAGAGATCACGCCGGGCAGCCCTTCCAGGGCCCGCTTGACGCGGCGGGCTCAGATGTCACAGACCATCCCTTCGATTCTCAGCTGCAGCGTCTGCCCATCGACTTCAGCGACGGCCGTGGGAAAGGCGAAGAGGTTGCGGAGCTTGAGGCGCATGGCGGTTCACCGGTGGCCAGTATACAGAGAACGACGCCCCCGCGGGGAGACGCGGCGTCCAGCGGGAGCGCAGCGACGCCGAACAAGCATCCAGTCCGCCCGTTTGTCAGTCACCGCCCGCCCAATTCTTACCATCATTTAATGTTGTCCACGAGAAGGTGATGCTAGCATAATTGAGGAACCTAGCGCCGTGGCGCGGGTGGCATTCCCGCGCCGCTGTTCACAACGACCGCGCCCTGTGCAGACAACGCGCGGGTGTTTGGCTGAACTCCGTTAGCTCGATCGGCAGGGGCCGGTCAGCGGAAGAAGGGACTCGATGCTCAAATGGGATACGGGGGGCGTCAGACACGTCCTCATGCGCGCCGGGCTGGCGTTTGTCATGACCTGGTTTGGCATTCAAGAACTGCGCAACCCGTCGGAGTGGGCAGTCTTCGTACCTTCTGTCATAGCGGACCATTCACCGGTCGCGCTTAACGACCTGATACTCCTTCACGGGTTTCTCCTGCTTTTGGCGGCCGGCTCCGTGGGCCTCGGCCTCCTCTACCTGCCCGGCTGCCTGCTGGCGATGGGACTTCTGACGGACATCCTCTTCGGCCTGTGGCTCGACAACGGCATAAACGACCTGGTCATCCGCGACGTGGGTTTGCTGGCCATGGCCGGCGGGCTGGCGCTGGATCCGGTGCGCTTCTGGCACCTGGAGAGCGTCCTTCCGAGAGTCCTGTCGCCGCCCCCCAGAGCCACCCGTCGCAGAGCGGCCAAGGACGGCAAGGCCTCATTGACCGCAGGGCCCGCGGGGCCCGTGTGGCTCGTTCAGGCCAGCGGCGCGGCGGGTCTCGTCGCCGTTGTCTTGGGCCTCGCATTCTTGTTGCAGGCCACCGGGAGCAGCGGGGATGGGCTTCCAGATGGAGCCGCCCTCTCTCTGTCCGGCTCTACTAATCCCAGCCCAGCGCCTTCTGCGGCCGCCGCCGCCAAGGCAACCCCTGCCGCATCCTCCATCCGCTTCGCGGACTGGCAGTACAGGCAATACGCCTTCCAGATCTATCCGGGCGATGTCAGCTCTGATGCCAAAAAGGCGCTATCCGGCTACCAATTCTCCGTGCAGGACCAGGGTAACAAGGCCGTCTTGCTGCTGAAAGCTCTCAGTTCCAACTACAAGGACTACCAGGTTTCCGTCGACAAGGGGAACACCGCCTACTTCGTCGAAACGAGCATGCGGGACGACCCGACCAACCAGGAAAACAACCTGCGCGATGACCTGGTCATAGTGGTGAACCCGGAGGGCTACATCCTGCAGCCGTAGGCTGTCCCCCCGCTCACCCGGAGGCTCTCGAAGGTCCCCAGCGAACTCCGTGGAGCGACCGGCCGTCCG